>CAISRK010000202.1 GCA_903887815.1 uncultured Bacteroidales bacterium
ACCGACCAGACTTTTTTGCCATTTGTAGCATCGATGCAATACAGCCTGCCCAAACCGGAGCAATCATAAATGAGGTTACCAACTACCGAGGGTGTTGAACGCGATCCGGGATACGAAATCACCCATTCATCACCACAATTGGCTTTCCACAGGAGTTGGCCGTTATGATCGTAAGCAAAAAGATAACTTATGCTGTCAGTTTCACCCGTTATATATACCCTGTCGGCAGTAATTGCAGGCGGACCGTACCCGTTGCCGACCTCGTTGCTGCTCCAGAGCAAAGCCGGACCTTCTGCCGGCCAGGAAGCTAATAGATTTTTTTCATCATAAACACCATCCCGGTTAAGCCCGCGAAATTGTGCGACAGTTTGTGCATATATTCCTGTTGAGGCGAAAATCAAAATACAGGCCAGGTAAAATACTTTACGGATCATGATCTAAGAATTATGAATTAGTTATTTAGAGATACTACTATTTTCAGCGAAAGCCACAATAAACAAGGTAAAAATATACTTTTGACCGATATGTCGGATAATATTTTTATAAATGCCGGGAAATAATCGCTGAAATACGGGAATAAATCTTCAACCCCCTTTGGGGATTAGGATGAAGATGGGGCGAGGGGCCATCGGGGGACAAGGGGATAAGGGGAAAGAGCGACAAGGAGACAAGGAGAAACCTGTCAGGGTAAATTACCTGACAGACTTAAATCTTTTGGAAAATGAGAGACAGATATTATTTCAAACCGTAAACCATCATTGAGTTTCCATGGCGGATATACAGGCGGCCTTTTGCAATAACCGGGTGGGCCCAGTGCTGGGCAGTACCGAACGGGACTTTAAAACCACTTATTTTTTTAAAGCCGTCTGCTGTTGGTTCAACCAGGGATACTTCACCTGTTTCGTCGTAGATATACATCATTCCGTCGGCTGAAATAATCGTTCCGAATTTACCGTTCAATTTATCATAGGCAAGTTCTTTCCCCGTTTTCCAGTCGAGGCAATGCAGCCCTTTGATTTTATCACCAAGCCCGTAAATTTTGCCGCCAATCAAAACAATTCCGCCCATACGACTGTCGAGGACTTCATTTTTCCAGGCTTTTTCAACAGAAGTTCCGTCGGCCGAAAGCTTTAACATAACCCCGCCACAACCATAGCCGGAAACACAATACAAGTAACCGTCGCTGTAAAGTGGAGTATTGGCATGAACCGACCATTGGTTTACCTGGTCGTAGCTCCAAAGTTTTTTGCCAGTTTCGGCATCAAGCCCGAGGATAGATTTCTGAGTGTTGGTAACCAGTATTTTGCGGCCTCCTATTGTTACAAGCAACGGCGAGCAGTAAGCACTTGTTTCGCCATTTCCGGCACTACTCCAAACCAGCTTTCCTGTGTTTTTATCTAAAGCAATTATGTTATTTAGAATGCCTCCTACTGTGCAAAATAATTTATCCCCGTCGATCAAAAGGTTTTCAGTTACTCCCCATTGTATATTGCGGCCGTCATATTGCCTCGATTTATCGAGCGAATCTTTTAAAACCTCAACCGCCCAAAGTTCCGATCCTTTATCTGCCGAAAGGCATACAATTTTACCCAATCCGCTCATCAGGTATACTTTCCCATCGTTTACAAGTGGTGTGGAGCGTGTTCCCGGGAAACTTTCGATAAATTCATCACCGTACGGCGTTTTCCAGGCTGGTTGCCCGTCGGGAGAGAACGCGAAAATATGACCTTTACCCCCGACTGATCCGGCGGTGTAAATAAGTTTGCCGTCAACCGCTACCGATGCATACCCGTCGCCAAGGCTTTCGTTGTGCCAGAGCAGAATAGGCCCTTCTGCGGGCCATGCCTTCAGCAAACCGGTTTCGTTATAATTCCCGTCGCGGTGCTCTCCACGCCATTGGGTAGCTTCCTGTGCAAGTGTAAAGGATGAAAAAAATGCAATGCAAACAATTGCAGTGAAAAGGGATTTCATAGGTTATCCGGGTTAAAAATTTTGATAAAATTACAATTAAAACAGATATTGCGATAAGGTCTGTTGTCAGGAAACTGTTTTTAGCCATCTAATGGCATATTTTCTTCCATGTAAGCGGGAATTGACGATATTTGTTCGGCTGCTTTTAAAATCCAGGAAAGCAGTTTCAAGAACATTTCCGATCCTCAACTGTTCAACTTCACTTAATACAAAATCGGTTTATTATGAAAATAGTAATTTTTGGCGCCAGCGGGAAAACAGGCAGCCTCGCTGTAGAACAGGCCCTGGAATTGGGGCACCAGGTAACGGCTTATGTACGCCGCTCGGGCGCTGTATCACAACAACATCCTAACCTGAAAATTCTAATAGGCGAGTTGAACGATAGTTCCAGCTTATCCGAAGCAATCAAAGGTGCCGATGCCTGTATTTCAACGCTTGGAGGTGCTTCGCTTACGAAACATGCCGCCGAGGTTGCAACAGGGATCGAAAATATTATTAAAACCATGGAACTTACCGGAGTCAGCCGGTTTATCTATCTTTCGAGCATAGGTACAGGCGAAAGCCGGTATTTTATGGGACCAATCATGCGGTTTTTTATTGTCGATCTGATGCTGCGTGTTCCGATGGCCGACCATACAGCTAATGAGCGCCGACTTGCTGCAAGTAAACTGCAATGGACCGTTGTAAAACCGGGAAGCCTTACTGATGGGCCCAAAACAGGAAACCTGAAGCACGGCAGCGAAAAAATCATGCTCAAAGGCAGCCCAAAAATATCAAGAGCAAATGTTGCTGCATTTATGCTGGCCCAACTTACCGACAGCACTTACGTGAAAAAAGCCGCCTGGCTTTATGAATAAAAAGGCCGCGCTTGATTCAAAGGGACAATCGTTGTAATGCATTCCCGCTTTTGGGTGGAGTTTAAAATTCAAGACCCAAGACCCAGGATCCAAATCCCAAATTCCAAGGGCGTTCTGCTTATTACTGGAATTTGATACTTGGTTCCGATGGCTCAGGATTGGATTTTGGGTCTTAATAAATTATAGAATGCAAGAACTTCAAAGTCTTACCTCATCCGCTTGTATTCATTTATCAGCCCGTTGGTAGAAGCATCAAGACTATTCACTTCGGCATCGCCTTCCAGTTCGGGTAAGATGAGGTTGGCCAGCTGTTTTCCCAGCTGAACGCCCCACTGGTCGAAACTGTAAATATTCCAGATCACTCCCTGGACAAATATTTTCTGCTCGTACATGGCTATCAGTGAGCCTAATGTGCGTGGAGTGAGTTTTTTAAAAAGGAATGAGTTGGTGGGAATATTTCCTTCGAAAACCATATAAGGAAGCAGTTCGTCAATCTCGGCCTGGCTTTTACCGGCTACTTTTAATTCTGCTTCGACCTGTGCAGCCGTTTTCCCAAGCATAAGGGCGCCGGTTTGGGCGAAGAAATTGGCAAGCAGTTTTGGATGGTGGTCACCCAGGGGATTGTGGCTGATCGCAGGTGCCATAAAATCGCAGGGAATCATTTTTGTACCCTGGTGAATAAGCTGGTAAAAAGCATGCTGGCCATTGGTTCCGGGCTCGCCCCAAAGGATAGGGCCGGTTTGATATGTAACTCTTTTACCATTCCGGTCGACCGATTTGCCGTTGCTTTCCATATTTCCCTGCTGGAAATAGGCTGCAAAACGATGCATATACTGGTCGTAAGGAAGAATGGCTTCGGTTTCGGCGCCGTAGAAATTATTGTACCAAATTCCAATCAGGGCCAGGATTACCGGGATGTTTTGTTCGAAATCAGCTTCCGCGAAATGGCGGTCCATGGCAAAAGCGCCTTCGAGCAGCTCTTCGAAATTATCGAAACCTATGCCGCAGGCAATCGAAAGCCCGATGGCCGACCAAAGCGAATAGCGCCCGCCGACCCAATCCCAGAAACAGAACATATTCCTGGTGTCGATTCCAAAAGCCGAAACGGCTTTCGCATTGGTGGAAAGGGCAACGAAATGGTTTTTTACAAACTCATGATCAACGGCCTTTGCCAGAAACCAGTCGCGTGCCGTTTCGGCATTGGTCATGGTTTCCTGGGTGGTAAACGTTTTGGAAGCAATGATAAAAAGGGTCGTTTCAGTGTCAACTCTTTTCAGTGTTTCGGCTATATGTGTGCCGTCCACATTCGAAACGAAATGCAGGCTGATGTTTTCTTTCCGGTAATGTTTAAGTGCTTCGGTAACCATAAGCGGCCCAAGGTCGGAACCGCCAATACCGATGTTCACTATGTCGCTGATCGGTTTTCCCGTATATCCTTTCCAGGATCCCGAAATGACACTTTCGGAGAAGGTTTTCATCTGCTCCAGCACGGAATTTGCGTCGGGCATTACATCTTTCCCATCGACATAAACCGGTGTGTTTGCCCGGTTGCGTAAGGCTGTGTGAAGCACCGGACGGTTCTCGGTTTTATTGATCCGCTCACCCGAAAACTGGCTGGCTATGGCATCTTTCAAGCCGCATTCGCGTGCCAGTTTCATTAAAAGAGAAAAGGTTTTATCATCGAAAATGTTTTTCGAAAAATCTACAAGGAGATCTTTAAATTTCAGTGAGTATTTTTCGAAACGGTTTGCATCCCCGGCAAAGAGATCTTTCATCTGCGTTCCTTCGAACGTTTTGAAATACGCTTCAAGTTCTTTCCAGGCTGCAGTATTGGTTGGATTTACGGATGGGAACATAAAATAGAGGTTAAAGGAATTCTGTTTTCAGGGAATGATCCGAGGGTGCAAAGGTACTAAAGTTGGAGAAAGATAAACTCCAGGCTAAATATGCCTTTAAAACTGAATGCAGAATATTGTTTAATAAAAAGAGAATAAGCCGGTTAAACAGGGACGCGCTGCAGTTTCTCTTCCATTTGCAGGAGCAACTCCGATGCTTCCTCATACCCGTGCGCCCTCATAAATGCGTCCCTCCAATGGGCTGCGCCTTCGAATCCGCTGAGATAAATTTTAAAAAAGCGTTTCAGAATATTGTAATCTTTATCAGCACCCCAGGTATTGCGGTATAGCGATATGTGTTTGTTCATCAGGCTGATGCGATGCTGAGGAGTTATTTCCATTGCTTGCTTGTTGAACATCCACGGGTTTTTAAACACCCCGGTTCCAACCATAACGCCATCCACCCCGTATTGATCAATGCGGTTCATTGCATCGGAATAACTGGTTACATCACCATTGCCCAGAATTACGGTTGAACTCCCGGAAGCGTTCCGCATTTGCACAGCTTTGCCGATTTCATCCCACAATGCAAGCCCGTTCGACATCATTTTACGTGTCCGGCCATGAACAGTGAGGGTTTTGGGTTTGGCTTCCAGTACATGCCCAATCCATTCTTCGGTAGTGATGCGGCTGAAACCTATTCTTGTTTTAACACTTACAGGCAGATCGGTGGATTCGGCTGCAGCGTAAATAATTTCTTTCGCCTGATCCGGGAAATTGATGAGGTTGGCACAGCTCCGGTTTTTCACTACTTTTTTTACCGGGCAACCCATATTGATATCGATTCCGTCGAAAAGCTGCATGTCGGATATCAACTTTGCACTCTGGCGGAATTTTTCGGGATCGCTGCCCCATATCTGGGCAACCAGTTTTGTATTATGCGACTTGAGCAACTGCATTTCACTGGCATTTACCAGCAGGCGTTCAATCACTTTTGGGCGTCCTTTTTCGTGGCACAAACCATCGGTGGAGGTGAACTCGGTAAAAACCACATGCAAAGCATCAGGATCCGATACGGAAAGCACTACCTCGCGGAAAACGGTGTCGGTAACATCCTCCATGGGAGCCAGCGCAATGATCGGCTTATTGAGCGATTGCCAGAAATTATCCATTGAAAACAGCCTCTTCCGTTCCAGATTTATTGTCCAGCAGGAAGGGCGACAACCTGCTCTTGTATATTTTGCTTCCCAAGTATTTATTATGGTTTTTCACCCGTAGTTCTATGCGTGTTTCCAATGGAAGCCTGATAATCTCCTTACATTCGTCGGAACAGCATTTATCATATTTAGCAGCACATTCAGCACATTGAATAAACAACAGGTGGCAATCGTCGTTTGCACAGTTTATATGGGTATCGGCGTGTTTACCACATTGGTGGCAATGCGAAATCACCTGCCCGTCGACGGTTTCGCCCAGGCGTTCGTCGAACACGAAGTTCTTGCCTATGAACTTCGAAGGCAATCCAAGCTGTTTGATCTGCTGGGCATACTCAATAATACCGCCGTAAAGCTGCGACACATCCTTAAACCCGTTATGCAGCAGGAACGAACTGGCTTTCTCACAGCGGATGCCACCCGTGCAGTAAAGCAGGATTTTCCTGTCCTTTTCGGATTCAAAATCGCGGACCACCATCTGTATAGCATCTTTAAACGTATCGGCATCCGGGCATACCGCATTTTCGAAACGCCCGATCTCGCTTTCGTAATGGTTGCGCATGTCGATGACCAGTGTTTCGGGTTTCTCCGCTAATTCGTGAAATTCAATAGCTGACAAATGGTTGCCAACCTTCGACAAATCGTATGAGTCATGATCCAGCCCATCGGCAACAATCTTGGGCCTCACTTTTATAGTAAGCTTGTAGAACGATTTCCCGTCGTCGACGAGGGCATATTTGATCGGCATTCCGGGCAGTCCGGGGATGGAATCAAGCTGCTGGAGGAACGCCTCAAGGTTATGTTCGGGAACGCTCATCTGTGCGTTAATCCCTTCACGGGCCACATAAATACGGCCGAAACAATTCAGCTCCGCCCATTTACCGAACAGCGAATTACGGAATTCGACGGGGTTTTCGATGTTTACATAGCGGTAAAACGAAAGTGTTTTCCGGCTAAAGGTTTCATTAACAAGATGTTGTTTCAGTATTTCTTTGTTTACTCTGTTCTCAAGCATGCGGATAAAGTGATATTTAACAGGAATGACCATCCTGGTATTTCATAGGAAAGATCAAATTATGGGTTAAGATAACAATAGTAGGCAGGGAAATGTTTAAATAGCGCCGTTGTACAACTGATTACCGACAAGTGGAAAACATGTTGGTGTGAAGAACCCTCCAGGGGTTTTACCCAACCCGAGGGTTAGTTTTTATTGATACATTATATTGACTTAAACCTGTTACCTGTTCCCGAACACCAGGTCCAGTGTAGGCCAGATCTGCCATTTGGGTGTCTCATATGGATATTGGCCGTAACACAGCGCGTATCCGCTCCTTATGCATAGCTTTTTACCAACGGCCCACATAAGGGTACCCGAATTTTCGAAAAAGAAATTGTTATCGGGCCGGGAAATTAAAAATGCCTGTACACCTTCTTCGTAAAACCATTTACGGAACACACTTCCTTTCACCGAAAGGCCGGGCCTGATGGATGTGCCTTCGTAGTAGTGTGCCATACGCGGGTAAAAGAGTGGCAGGTCAATGGTTGCCTGTGGATCGGGTTTCCCGCCGCGAAGGGCAAATACAAATCCCAGCTTTGCCGTTGCCAGCATCAAAGGAGTAATCTTACGCGAAACAACCAAGGCATTATTTACCGAAAGGATAAAAGAAAAATCATACTCGGGCGAAATAATGCCGCCGGTTCCTTTCAGGCTCATTATATTTAAAAACGGTGTTGGAACACTCAGGCTGTGCTCACTGGCAATAAAATAATTATTCTTTTTCCCGTACGAAATTTTTAAACCTGCACCTGGTACCAGGGGAAGCATAAGCACATTGGTGTACGCTTCCATTTTGTCATTTATTCCGTAACGGAAAGATTGAAAAATACCGCTTTCCCATTTGCCGGCAGGCACTAGAAAAGCAGTATTATAACTCCATTTTTTAACCAATGGGTCTTCCTGCGCAAAACCGGCGTTAACGCAATAAACGAATAATAGGCAAAGTATTGATTTCCTGAACATCATTGTCGTATTTTAGAACAGCGCGGCGGCTGTATTATTTATCCTGATTTTTTATTAATAAAATCTCCGTATTTCCCTGGTTTCTGACCATCAACATTTTAACTTTTGCTACTCTTTTATTAACACGAACTCTGCACTCACAGGAGCATGATCCGATTCGCTGAAAAATTCCTGGTGTGTTTTAGCTGAGCCTGTGCGCCAGCGGTAGTTGGTAAACAGGTAGTCGAGAGTGCGGTCCCAGGTATGATCGGGGCGCGTAGTATGGGTGAAATGAGCCGCCTGGTTCTGGAGGTATTCTGAAAGAGGGAAAGCACATTTGTAGGCATTGTAAATCGGGCGAAGCCACTCATTTTCATTGGTATAATTGCTGCCTGCCTTATGTTGCGGATCATCGCCGGGCTGGTGGAACGATTCGCCCGGGCAACTGTCCTCATAGCAATAATCGGTCGAATCGCTTCCGGGAGGCAGATCGTTAAGGTCGCCTCCGGCAACAAAGTACTTGCCGGCCGAATTGAGCTTGTCCAATTCAGATTTAAACTCTTCGTAGTGTTTTTTCTTGGTATCGTCGGTAGCAAATGCTGATGCATGAATATTTAGAAGCGGAATCTCCTTAAAACCCGGAATTTTTACATTCCCGGTCACAATGCATGAGTGGAGGTAAAAATAATTAATTATTCCGGCCTGGTCTTCACGGGTAGCCAGGTTTATACGTTTTGCATCAGTAATCGGCCATGGCGACAGAATTACCTGACCCATATCCATACGCCCAAGCCCGTCGCTGGGAATAAATTCAGCTTTCCATTCCGGCACATAAGCGGCGTAGTTAAAATAGGTATTATCAAGTATATACTGCAGTTCATCAATATAGGCTGTACGGTTCGATTTTACATCGCATTCCTGGAGGAAAAGAATATCCGGTTTCAACTGATTAATCGTGGCAACAATTGCTATCAGGCCAGGCATCACTTCTTCCTTTTTAAATACCGTGTTGTTGCCGCATGCATCGCCGAACCACGGCTGACGGCCAATTCCGAAGCGGATATTCCAGGTTATAACCTTTAAAGTAGAATCGGGCAGGGGCGGGGCTACTACCGAACTTCTGGTATACAGTACGGCATCTTCTACATCATCAAAACCTGTTGCCAGCGGCTCGCAGGAATTTATTACCGGGCAGAGAACAGGCAGAATAAGAAAGAGAATTATTTTTCTGGTAAATGAAATTTTCATGATTTTGCTGCTATTTTATTCAAAAATAACAAAAGAATAGTTTCAACTTGATTAATCAGTGAAATATATATTCATCCTTCTGCATACATATTGATTTCTACAGGAATAGTAATCAGGAATAAAGGAAATATTCTATTTTTACCCGATGAAAACCTCCGATCAACTCAATTCTGCCTGGCGCAAAACGGCCTCCGCCATCTACCGAAGGCCAACGGATTCGAAAATTTTTGGTTCGGTCGAAATCGACGTTACAGAACTGGAAACGTGGATTACTGAAAAACGCAAAAACGGCATCAAAGCCACGCTGACCCATGTTTTTGTGCTTGCCGCAGCCCGGGCTTTACGCGACGAAGTTCCTGAGTTAAATTCATTTATACGGCGGGGTAATGTGGTGTTGCACGAAAATATAAATGTAATGGTTAGCGTTTTGTTGCGTGATACGAAAATGGGCTCTGTACTCATTAAAGATGCGGATACGCTTACACTCGAAGGGTTGATCGAAGTGATGACCAGCGAAGTTAAAAACTCAAGGCAGGGTTCCGAAAATAAAACCATGCAGATGAAGGACAAACTGGCCCGGATTCCCTGGCCTTTCAGGGCCTGGGTTTTCCGCCTGATCAAAACCATAACAATGGATTGGGGTCTTTCATTCCCATCCATGGGGCTTTCGGCAAGCAATTTTGGTTCGTTTATGGTCTCAAATATCGGCAATGTCGGACTCGATATGGGATACCCGGCTTTGTTTCCCTCGTCGAACGTATCATTTGTTCTGATTATGGGTGGTGTGAACCGCAAGCCGGCTGTGGTAGGCGATCAGATACTTCCACGCACCATATTATCGCTGGGTGCAGCACTCGATCACCGGGTTGTGGATGCATCGCACGGCGGATTATTGTTCCGATATTTGAAACACATAGTTAAAAATCCGCATCTGCTCGATTCCCCTCTCTAGTCAACCATCAGTTTGCCGGTTACATGCCGGTTCGAGATTCGATCAGTAAAACGAATAATATAGCACCCCGACTGCAATCCGCTCCTGTCGATTTGTATCTGTTTAGAAGTTACGGGCTCAATTTGCCGCACTTTCTGACCCGTCAGTGTAAAGATTTCGAGAACCCCGTCATTAATTCCCAATGCGGTATGAATAGCTATTACAGCGTTGTTCCTGAACGGATTTGGCCTAACCGAAACAGAAAGATTTTCATTGTCGACAGGTTTTTCAAGGCTGACATAGAAACTGTTTTCAGCTCCCGGAGTGCCATGTGGAGGAATTGCACTTGCAAACCAGTTAATCCCAAGTGCATTATCGAGTGCCGGCGATCTGAGTTGCAGGCTGGCACCCAGCCCGTCAGCTTCCGTAGGCCAGGGCGCAACATCATCATAATGAACAGTATCGATAAGGGTACCTGAATTATTATACAACCGCAAAAGTTCGCCACCGCCTGCAAAACCAAATCCCATCGGCCCAACATAATTGCTTACTGAGGGGAAAAGGGTATGAAATGCCGTCATATCGAAAGCGATTACTATGTAACCCTTTGCCGGCATTATGGTTCCCGGGCTGAATTTATAAATGTGAAGATCGTCTTCATCTTTGAATTCCCAGTTTGAAATATCCAGAGAGTGATTCTGTGGATTGTAGAGTTCGACCCAGTCGCCCGGATTAAAACTTGCTGCAGAATTATAATTTATCTCATTTATAACCAGAGAATCGGAGAATACACGCGGTACAAAAATAGCTGTTATTACATCATTTGCAGTAAGCCGTATGGTGATGTCATGGGCCCTGTCGTCAGGCAATACTGTACTGCTGTTTACCTGCCAGTGGTCGAACATAAACTGCTGGTTTGTTTCAATAGCCGACAATTTTGTATCCATTCCGCCATAATAATTTCCATTCCATGGGAAATCCATCAATGTAAGCGAGTTGACTTTAACCTGCCCGGCCGCCTGGGGATACACGTTTACAAATATTTCATAGGGCCCTGTAATAGAATAACACTCCTTTAATCCTTCAGTAACCACAGTATAGCGGGTAGTTACAAAATTTCGTATTTTCTGTACGTTCCCGTTCCATTCAGCAACACTTCCTCCCCAGCGGGTGCAATGTTTCGGCATCTCGGGAGCAATGAGCCCGACCATACTGTCGAGCAAATGGATCATCGTTGTGGGTTTAAAGGCCGTGTTGAGTAAATCGGCATACCGGGCAACATAATATTGTTCAAAACCCGGGTTTTGCCGGAGCTTGTTCAATACTTTTACATGACCTTCAGGATCGGATGTACCCGTAATATTTTGCTGAAAACAAGGGGAAACATATGGGTTTTGGGCAGGAATGCCGGTATAATTAATGTAATGACCGAAGGTTGCATCTTCGTCCCAAAGCATATATGCCCAGCGCTTATGGCTCCCGTTCGGATTCAGCCCTTTCCACCAGGCAACATTCCAGTTAAGCCAGTCGGAACATACCGTGTAGGAATTTATAAGCATATAATCCACAAGACTTGCAGGATCAAACCGTTCCGTTACATACGAATAGTTTGCGGGCACGGTCATGTCATGAGTCATTATATAAGTGTAAAGGGCATTCCAGTCGTCGAAGGCAGCCTGGCCACCGTATTCAGCCCATGTGTTTCCCCATAGCATCAGGTAGTAAAGGTCATATCTTTCCTGGTCATAATAATACTTGGTGAAGTCATGATCGTCGGGCTTTTCACGTACTGAATATACACCCCAGTACTGACCGTTGGCAAACACAATACAGCGGGCCGATTTCCTCTCGTCGAGGCTCATTCCTGCTTTTACCGAAATGGTTTGTACGAAGTCATCGCGTATAAGCGCACTCGAATCGATGCCGGGATAATTGTCGTCGCCACAGGCGCGCAGAATTATTTTCTGGAACTCATCACGATCGGTATCCGAAAATAGATGTTCAAGCAGAGCATAATTATATCCGCATTCGTCACGCATTTTGTAATCGAGGCTTCGCTGGGGGTGAACCCACGAATCCTGTCCGTGTTTGTCGAACTCACCATAGCCCTTGGTAGTGCACACCTGACTTGCATTATAATATTCAATCGAACCCCAGGGTTTAATATTTCCGTTTCCGTTCAGCAACAGAAGCAGGTCGGTGCCGGCAACCGAAACCACAGGCAAAGTGAACGATTCGTTGATGAAATAGGTGTTGAAATCAATGAGACCCGGCAAAATAGTAGCATCCTCACTAAAAACCCGGGCTTTAAGCACAGCAGTTAAAGGTACCACAATGGGTTCAGTGTAAACGGTTGAGGTTGCAACAGGATCGTTTCCGTTAGTTGTGTAACGTATTTTAGAGTTTGGCTCTGTTGTAATAATACTTATCAGAATTCCACCTGAATAAAAGCCGCCTTGCATACTCATTTCAGGCTTATCGGCATAACGCAAATAGGCAGTTGAATTATTAGAAGTTCCCGGTGTTGGCAAGCTAAAAACACGCCAGTCGGAACTGCCATTGGGTTTTCGTCCATTCGAATGTCCTTTTTGGGTGATTGACAGTTGCTGCTGGTCAATAATATTCCCGGCAGCGTTGGCTAAAACGACATATTCGGAGTTGGTTTTAGTTTGTGTAAATTTAAAATTTGTATGAAAATTTCCGGGAGTTGCCATATTACGTCCCGAAGCCCACACGCGTATAAAACCTGCATAGGGAATTGTTGTTCCCGCCGGAAATTTCCATTTGGCTGGTGCTGCAGGATTATCGCTCAGTGAATACCCACCAATGTTTACAGGGCCGGAACCTGCATTGTAGAGTTCAATCCAGTCGCCATACTCCATGTAATTGTCGGCATAACTATCGATATTTGAACAGGAGTATTCGTTAATAACAACCTGGGCACAGGCTTTCTGATCCAGGAATAAAACTGAGAAAGGAAACAGCAGGCAGATTATAAAAGAGACGTAAGAAGGCTTCATAAAAGGCAGGCTTTTGGTTATAACTATCACAAATTTAGTGATTATTACAGTTGTAATGTCGTTAAGTGGCACAGATTAACTTTTAAAGCAAGGCTCCCGGATTTGCTGAAACCAAAAACCGCAGAAATTTTTATCGCACTTTTGAGATTGCTGGTTTCTGATTTGATCCTAATTTTTCAATTTAAATATGACAGCCATATTATAAAGCACATCAACTGCTTTCCCGTCCTGTTTGCCGGGCGACCATTTCGGCATCATTTTCACCACGCGCAAAACTTCCTCATCGCATCCGCTGCCTATTCCCTGCAGAACTTTGAAATCAGCAAGATTGCCGTTTCTCTTTACCACAAAACTCACATAAACTTTACCTTGTATGGCATTTTCAATTGCTTTTTCCGGGTATCTGATATTTCGGGCAAGGAATGCAATCCTTTTTTCTTCTCCACCCGGGAAGGAAGGCATTTGTTCAACAATTGCAAAAACGGGCCTTGTTTCATCTTCGATTTCTGTTTTTTCAGTTACTGCAATTGAATATGTTCCCCCCGATGAGGGATGAACTTTATCGGACCCGGATATTTTTGCTTCTCCATTGGCTCCCGCAGCTTCTCTTTCTGGTGGCGTTTCAGGAAACTCTGATGCTTGTAAGGTGACGCTGCGTTTATCCTGGCTTATCACATCATCAGATATGATAATATCGGCTACAACCAGAGCGGGTCTCTGAGATCTTTTTTCCACATTATTTGTATGGCCTGGAATACCCTGTTTTTCCATCATTGAAACTGTAAGCGTATCCTGATTTGAAGTTCCTTCGAGCATTAAAATTTGGTCAGCACGCTCCTTGGCTAACGTCTGGGTATAAAGCTGGTTCTGAAGCCACAAAACATAGCCGATTACTATAAAAAGTAATAGAGTTGCTGCTGCTGAAAGCCATACAAAAGGCTGGTACGAGATGTGTTTTTTTTCAGCAGCTTCAATCCTTCCATGTGCATAAAGTCGTTTCCTGATGTGTTCGTTAATCACATCGGTTCTTTTGCGAAACAAGGCAGGAATGGGTTCATTTGTTTCGGTTTTGGCTTGAGATGCAAAAGGCTGATCATCCGAAGCATTAGTTTGCCCGGATTCTGTAGCATAAACCGATTTTTCAGTGTCCGCAGGCAGGGACTTGTTTTCATTAAGCCACATTTTCAACCCTTCGGCCGCATCGGCACACAATGGACATTCCTCTATATGGTTTTGCGCCTGCAAAAGAGTTTTACCCTTCAACAGTCCGCTGACGAGCTGTAAAAGTGCATCGCCTGTGAGGCAACCTGAGGGCGTAAAGATTGCCGACGACATTTTATTTTTGTCATTCATAGCGTTCCAGCCTTTCCATCATTAGCTTCAGTTTGCGTTTGCCGTTTTGTATATAGCTTTTCACTTCATTGTAGGTATATCCTGTTATCTGTTCAACCTCTCGGTAGGATTTTTCATCGAGGTAAAACAACTCGATACATTGCTTTTGCTCAGAATTCAGTTCGCTGATGGCTGTTTCAAGATAACGTATCCGGTGTTCTCCATTACCGTCTATCAGATGATCGGGCAACAGGGATTCCATAATTTCCACATCCAGTTTCCTGAGATTTTCCTCTTTCACTTTTTCGCCCGACTTCCAGTGCCTTAGCTGCATAAGGCATTCGTTTTTTGTGATGGTATATATCCAACTCTTAAAATTAGTGATTTCTGATTTCTTTAGTAGTTCAAAGAGTTTCTCAAAAACCTGCATTACAGTATCTTCCGAATCCGCATCATTTCCAAGGTATTTATAGCAAACTGTAAATAAAAGGTGGGTATACCGTTCGTATAGTATCCCGATAATTTCCTTGTCGTGTGTAACCGTATAGCGCACTACCAGCTGCTCATCAGGTAATGAGAGCAGTTCCCTTTTATCGTCTTTATGGAAAAAGCGTAGCGCCACAGTGGTGATGTTTATACAAAGATACCCTTTTTACAGGATTTTGGGATTGGAATTCTGGGTTAAAATGGGTAAAAAGCAAAGATCAAAAGTAGAAAGGACAACTCTACGGAATATTTCTCCTGAATAGTTAACATATGACCTTTGACTGCTAACCAAATCTTGATTGAATGCCAATCAAAACTCAACCTTTTCCTGTAACTCTCGTTAAATAAAAATTGAATGATAATGAATGACAATGAATGACGGTTTTATGACAACCATGATAACTTGTATCCCTTACCTTCTTATTACTCCCATTCTTATCCTGTTATTTCTGTGCATTTTATGGAATTTTTAAAACCAGTGCATTAAATGGATGTAAACAGCCTGCTATACCAGTTCACATATCAATTAACCGACTACTTAAAAGCAAAGTGATGAAAACCCCGGAAAAAATTGTCGCTCAGATGGATGAGATCATCTTCGAGCACCGCAACAAGATGTATGGTGCATATATTCTTCGCAAAATGTATAGCACTCAGCTTGTACGCGCTTTGATACTGTCGACAGCCATAATGGCAGCCGGCCTTACATACCCGGTTGTATACAGCTATAAAATCGTTACACCAGTCAGAGATATAGGCGATACCACCGGAGTTATATTTCTATCGAACCATCAGCCCGATAAACCTTTGGACCCTTTACCTGAGCCTCAAAAGGCAACAGAACATGTAAAAACACCAAGGTTTGTTGCTCCAATCCCTGTGGAAGGGGCGGTTGAAGATGAGGTGTCATTGAATCCGGATGACTATAATACGGAAAATATAAATCCTCCGGTTGATTTGGGCGAAGAACCGGCCATCACAAAGAAAACCGAAGTGATCGAAATTGACGAAACCGAAAAACCCATTATCGATTTTGCCCAGGAAACACCTCTTTTCCCGGGCGGAGACAGCGAACGCCTCAAATTTCTTGCCGATAATATTACTTATCCTGAAGATGCGGTTCAGAATGGGATTCAGGGGACTGTATATATTCAGTTTGTTGTTGATACGAAGGGTAACATTACTGATGTGAAAATGATGCGGGGCATAGGCGGAGGATGCGATGAGGAGGCGATAAGAGTTGTAAAAATGATGCCTCAATGGCACCCGGGCCGTCAAAACGGCATGTATGTCAGAGTAAGGTACACAATGTCCATATTATTTAAATTGAATAGCTGAAGCAGAAAAATTCACGGGAATCCTGAGAGCGAATTTCACAATCTTTCTTGCTGGGACATTATAAAGCAACCCCCAGGGTATCAGACACCCGATTGGCGTGTAGATACGCTGGGGTTTGGAATTCTATACCTTCTCCAGAATTTCCAGGTAGTAAGCGAAGCGTAAGTGATGATTTTGTTAAGTTTCGGGAACCTCATCAGGTAATGTATAAATTCATAGCCTGAATAGAAGGTAACAATCCATATTCCCCATTGCACAATAAATAGAAGAACTTTATACGCCATCCACGAATGGCCTAACCATAAAGCCACCAGTTCCGTAACTTTACCCGACAGCCAGGGATTTGCAAATGCAGTTAATAGAAATACAAGAACAAAAACAAGCGAATGAGCCGTTTCTATTGCTCGCTGGGGACAATAGTTCATGCATTTCATGCAACTTTCGCATGTAAATTTCCAGTAAGGCCGGTTCCCCGAAAGTATGATGGATTTTGTCGGACACTGTTCAATACAAACCATACAGTTATTGCAGTTGTAATTAGCAACAAAGGTTTTGGCAAGGATGTATCGCCCAACAAAATAATACCCGAATGCAAATGGGGCAACAAGTATATCGAGAGGAAGCAAAACAAACGATTTCAGAAATACATGTTTGCCCGCCAGGATGTTTACAGCAAAGTTTTTGGTCAGTCGTTCGTAATGCTCAACCATCGAATCTATTACTTTTTTTCGTAAGCCGGGGTGGAGCGAAATCCAGTTTGAAGGCAGATCGACCGGGTACATGGCCTTCACTTTATAGCCTTTAAAAAACATAATCAATGCAGGAAAATAGAGGGCAATTCCACTAAGCCCCGGTAAAAACAATTTGCCGAGTTTCATACCTGCACGTGTGTTCCCGATAAATACATCCGATCCCTTTAATAACCTGAACCGGAAAAGAAAACGGAGCATGGAATGAGGCATATTGAAACCATGCGTTGCGGAGAAAAACCCGATTAAGGTTTTCCCGGTAAAACCGGCGATATCATTCGGGTTGAACTGGTGAAAGGATGTGATATGTGTTCGGAGGCCTTGTTCCTTTGCTTTTTCCACTATCCATTCTGAAACCCGTTTTGAATTTCCGGTTCCCGAATAATAGATTATAAGAAGGTTGTCGTAACTTTTTTCCATGGGTTTAAGCAGTTAAAATCGACAATTTGACTCAAAATTACTTATAAATGCTCTTGTCATACTAAACAATATTTTGAAATTCTTGTTTTTGCATTCCCCAATCCCTAACTCCTAACCCCTGCTAAATATACTCTTTCTAAATTGCCTGTTAACGGAATAACAGGTGAATAAAAAATATAATTTTGCTCCGTGAAACTCTGAAAGGAGAAATTGAAAAAATATTTTGCATACGGCCATTATGAATAAAATTACTGAACACCCGATTCTGGAAGTACCTGTAGTTGAAAAAGTTGACTTTCGGTATGAAGGAACCGCCGTTAGCGGGGAGAAAGGCTTTACTATTGCAGCAGCTCTGCACCAGGCCGGGTTTCCGGTCCACAGCCATAGTTTATCGAACCGCGAACGCAGTCTCGAATGCGGAATAGGCAAATGCGGGGCATGCGAAATGCTTGTCGACGGGCAAATCCGGCGTATCTGTATTACAAAAGTGGATAATGTAAAAGAGGTTAGCGAAATTCCGCATGATTATTCTCCTGTTGCGCGCGAAGTAAATACCGAAAAGCCGGTAGATGTTTATAAAACCACCGTTGCAATAATCGGAGCAGGACCTGCCGGTCTGGCCTGCCGCGAAGAGTTACTGAAACAGGGTGTGGATAACATCGTTATTGATAACAACGATAAGATAGGAGGCCAATTCCTGATGCAGACTCACCAGTTCTTCTTTTTCGAGAAAGAAAAGAAATTCGGCGGGATGCGCGGTTTTGATATAGCAAAAACACTGGCAGGCGAAAGCCATGAAGGCATTTTTCTGAACAGTACCGTTTGGGATATACTCGAAGGAAAACGTATTGCCGTTAAGAATGTTGAAACGGAAGAGATCTATTACGTGGATGCCGAATATATGGTAGTAGCCACAGGTGCAGTTCCGTTTATGCCCACTTTCGAAAATGATGATCTTCCAGGTGTTTACACTGCTGCGGTTGTTCAGAAAATGATGAACAACGAACTCACCCTCCTGGGGAAAAGAGTGCTCACCGTGGGTGCCGGGAACATAGGCTACCTGACTTCATACCAGCTTATGCAGGCAGGTGCCGAAGTTAAAGCTATTATTGAAGCCCAGCCATTCGAAGGCGGTTTCCCTGTGCAGGCAAACCGGGTGCGCCGCCTGGGAATCCCGGTCATGACCTCGCATATCCTTTTAAAGGCTTTACCTAATGAAGATAACACAGGGATCATTGGAGCAGTGGTTGCCGAGTGCAAAAATTTCGAAGCTGTTCCCGGAACCGAGAAAATTATCGGCGATATTGATGTAATTAATATCTGTACAGGGCTGGTTGCCGACGACCAGCTGATTATTAAAGGGAATGAGATTTTTGGCCGGAATTGTTACGGTGCCGGCGATGCTATTCGAATTGGTGAAGGTACCAGTGCTGTTTTGCGTGGTAACCAGGTTGCCTATGAAATTCTTCAGGATATGGGCGAAAATATCGATTACGATGCTTACCTGAATGTTTCGAAGGAATACATAGATTCGCAGCAGCATCCGCATCTGGTAATACCGGAACCTTATAAGCCAAGCGGGGAGCGCATGAACACGAAACCCTTTGTGCAGATCGATTGCCTGTATGGTTTTGCCTGTAACCCCTGTGAGTTTGCCTGCCCGCATGGTGCAATTACCAAAACTTCTACAAGTACGGTCCCGCAGCTCGATTTCGAAAAATGCATCGGATGTATGGATTGCGTTTATCAATGCCCCGGGCTTGCTATTTTTGGTTATGCACCTAAAAAAGACTGGATTTTCCTGCCTATCGAGTATTTTGCTGAGGAAAAGAAGGAAGTTTATCTTGTTGATAACCAAGGGAAAAAACTTGGCAATGGCATTATCGAAAAAATCCTGAACAAACCAAACAAAACAAATATTGCACGCGTTAAAGCCCTTGATATCCAGGGCGAAGCGCTGCTCGAGGTACGCGGTTTCATTTTAAAGGACAAATATCCTGAACCCATTATAATGAAGCCCACTGAATATAAAGGGGTTCACGAAATGTATGTTTGCCATTGCGATGATGTTACCCTGGGTGAAATTGTCAAAACCATAGGTGAACGGAAATTTATTTCGGTCGACGAAATCAAGCATACTACACGTCTTGGTATGGGGGCTTGCCGGGGTAAAAGGTGCATCCGCAGGGTTAAGCAGGTTTTACGCAGCAAAGGAATCAGCGTTGTTGGCGACGCTACGCCCCGTGGCCCGTTAAGCAACCAATTGGCAATGGGGGAATTGTTTCCAAAAAATGTCCGCGAAAATATTATTATCAACAACAGCAAAAACGCAGCCCGCATTGTTAAAGTTCCTGCTCTGATAGCCGGAGGAGGTATAGGGGGAAGTGCGTTATTCCGTTATATGGCCGAAGCCGGGCTGAAACCGGCACTTCTTAATTACGGCCGCGGGGCTTCATGGCGTAATATTGCAGGCGGACGACCAGCTTTCAGTTTGCCCGAAATCGCTGATATTGCCCGCCATAACCTTGAAATATTCAAAGAATTACAGAAAATAAGGGATATCAATTTCCTTTCAACGCGGTATATCAACTTTGCCCACGACGATGCCACTTTCAAGGCTCTGGAAGATTCACGTTCCTGGTCGGATGCCTACATGGTTGATCCCAGGGATTACAAAAAGGAAATCTCTCCTAACATTAATCCCGATCTCGGAAAAAATTACCAGGCAGCGCTTATCACCCGCGATTGCTGGCAGGCAACACCGGGTCGGGTTATTGATCTGATCAGGCGAATTGGGGTTGAAAAGGGAGGTAAGATATATGAGGACTGCCAGCTGCTGGATGTAAGAAAGGAAAACGGGAATTATATTGTTTTGGCAAGGGATCATGACAAGAAATATGTTGAATTCCATACACCGCATTTTGTTAATTCCCTGGGACCGGAAGCGGATAAATTTTCGAAACAGTTAGGAATCGAAACAGGTCTTTACCCGGTTAAACACCAGGCATTTATTACTCGCAGACTACCGAATATGGGAATAAACGGACAGCCGCTTGATATGCTTATCGACCGTCGTAAATACAAAGGGTTTACCGCTGTATATGGCCAGCAGTTAGGCGAAACCGGGCAGATTATCGGATGTGCTTCACCACAGGTTGAACCAATGGAAACGGATAAGAACCTGAAAATAAACTCAAAGGAATTCCTCGAAATTGTTTCCGAAGTTTTTGTCAGCTGGCTTCCTCAACTGTCTTCAGTTGGTTTCCAGGCAGTATGGGCAGGTTATTATGTCGAACCGCGTATGATTCTTGATCCCGACCTGGGCTTGTTTGTCGGTTTTCGTGGACAAGGTTTTATGCTTGGTCAGTACCTGGCGAAAATTTATGTCGACAAACTGATGGACAAAGGTGTTCCCTCTTATTTCGACCGGTTGAAACTGAGTGGTGACGGGCTACTGGAAAAAGCATTCAAATAAAATCAATTCTAAAGCAGTAAGGGGAAGAAATGACTAATAGATAGCCGGAACTGAAAAGGGACAGTTTTAACAGGAAAAACTACCCTTTTCAACTATTCATTCTGTTTTGATTTTAGTCGTTTGTTGTTTCACCCCTCAATGTAGCCGCAGTGCAGGAAACCACCTTAACTTTAACATAATCGCCCGGATTATAATTCCCCCGGGCAAAAACGACCACCTTATTCTGGCTGGTACGTCCGAAAAGCTGCTGATCCGATCGTTTCGATACTCCTTCGGCCAAAACCTCAAATTCCTTTCCAATGTCAAGTTTGTTGCTCTTGAGCGAAAGTTCCTGTTGCAAGGCAATTATTTCGTCAAGCCGGCGACTTTTTACTTCTTCGGGAACATCATCAGGATATTTTTTAGCAGCAATAGTATTGGGTCGTTCGGAATATTTAAACATATAGGCATAATCATACTCAACTTCACGCATTGCCGAAATTGTTTCGTTATGATCATCGTCTGTTTCGGTACAAAAACCAGCAATAATATCGGTTGTAATGGCACATCCGGGAATAATTCGTTTGATAGCCTCAATGCGGTCCATATACCAATCGCGGGTATAACCCCGTTTCATCATTCCAAGTACACGCGTGCTTCCCGACTGGATTGGGAGGTGTATGGATTTGCATATGTTTTCATGCGTAGCTATAACTTCCAGCAGTTTGTCAGAAATGTCTTTGGGATGGGATGTTGCAAAGCGGACGCGAATCAATGGATTTACCTCGGCGACCTTCTCAAGCAAAGCAGGAAAATCGACCTGCATTTCATTTTCTTCCCAGCGGTACGAATTTACATTCTGCCCCAGCAGGGTCACTTCCCGGAAACCCTGTTCGAAAAGTTCGCTGGCTTCTTTTATTATAGTTTGCGGGTTTCGGCTGCGTTCTTTGCCACGGGTATATGGTACAACGCAGTAAGCACAAAAATTTTCACAGCCCCTCATAATGCTGATAAATGCTGTGATTCCGCTTCCACCGGTTCGTACAGGATTGATATCGGCATACGTTTCGTCAGCTGATAGCAATACATTGATAGCTTTCTGCCCGCTTTCAACCTGCTCGAGCAGCTGCGGCAACTGACGGTAACCATCAGGCCCAACAATCAGGTCGATATGGCGTTCTTCTTCCAGGAGTTTATCTTTCAGCCGTTCAGCCATGCATCCGAGGAGTCCTATAACAAGGCCGGGATGTTTACGTTTAAGCGCATGAAGTTCGTTGAGGCGGTTGCGTACCCGCTGCTCTGCATTATCACGGATCGAACAGGTATTAAGCAAAATCAGGTCGGCGGCTTTTATATCGGTTGTAGGTTCGTAGTTCTGTTTTTCAAGTATGGAAGCCACAATTTCGCTGTCCGAAAAATTCATCTGGCATCCATAAGTCTCAATATATGATTTCTTTTTAAGTTCCACGTTAACAAATTAAAATTAGTGCAGTGACAGATTTTTTTAGGGTGCAAAATTACAACAAATTCAATCACGGATTGTTGTTAATAAACATCAGACAATCAGATATATATGCAAATTATAGATACATCAATATGCCTGATCAACCGAAGTTATTTTTACTCCTTATGAACGCCTTTGGAATAATATGTCCCGTCAGATGTAATTTTATTGCGTTACTTTGCACCCGTTTTTCCGGTATAAATCTGCTAAGAGTATGAGTAAAAATCTTGTTATTGTTGAATCACCGGCTAAGGCCAAAACTATCGAAGGATACCTTGGTAAGGACTTTATAGTGAAATCCAGTTTCGGCCATGTTCGCGATCTTTCGACCAAAGACCTTGGTATTGAGGTAAATAACCACTTCAAACCCATGTATGAAGTGATGCCCGACAAAAAGAAAGTGATCAGCGAACTGAAAAAACTTGCCGATAGTTCCGATACCGTTTGGCTGGCAACTGACGAGGATCGCGAAGGAGAAGCTATCTCGTGGCACCTAGCCGAAGTGCTTAACCTGGATCAGACCAAAACAAACCGCATTGTATTTCACGAAATCACCAAATCGGCTATTACCGAAGCTATTAAATCACCCAGGAAAATAGATCAGAACCTGGTGAATGCGCAGCAGGCACGGCGTGTACTCGACAGGCTGGTGGGTTTTGAGTTGTCGCCCATTCTCTGGAAAAAAGTAAAACCATCCTTGTCAGCCGGACGTGTTCAGAGCGTTGCCGTTAGGCTTATTGTTGAGCGCGAAGAAGATATCCGCAAATTCGAATCCACCTTTAGTTACAGGATAAGCGGATTGTTCGAAGTAGATAACGATAAAGGGAAAGCCACATTTAAGGCCGATCTTCAGAAAAGATATTCAACTGTGGAAGAGGCGCGTGATTTCCTCACATTATGCATTGCCGCATCTTTTTCAGTTGCCGATGTTGAAAAAAAGCCGGGTAAACGTTCTCCCGCACCTCCTTTTACAACCTCCACATTACAGCAGGAAGCCAGCCGCAAGCTTGGGTTCTCGGTAAGCCGAACCATGACTGTGGCCCAGCAGCTTTACGAAAGCGGGAAAATAACCTATATGCGTACCGACTCGGTTAACCTTTCGCAAACAGCATTAGGAATGGCAAAAGCCGAAATTAACAGCCAGTTTGGAGAAGCCTATCATAAAGCCCGCCAGTTTGCAACCAAAAGCAAAGGAGCACAGGAAGCGCACGAAGCCATTCGTCCGACCTATATGAACAGCAGCACTATTGACGGAGACGCTTCCCAGAAACGGCTTTACGAACTGATATGGAAACGTACCATTGCCTCTCAGATGGCCGACGCGATTCTTGAAAAAACAAATATTAACATTGATGTTTCCAAAAGCAAGGAGCAATTCATCGCGCTGGGTGAAGTGATTAAGTTCGATGGGTTCCTAAAAGTGTACATGGAATCGTCCGACGATGATACTGAGCAAACCGAAGGCCTGCTTCCCCCGGTTAAAAAGGGTGAAGCTCTTGGAATGCATCATATTGAAGCTGTGCAGAAATTTACCACCAGCCAGCCACGGTATACCGAAGCCAGCCTTGTTAAAAAACTGGAGGAATTAGGTATCGGCCGGCCTTCGACTTATGCACCAACCATTTCGACTATTATAAAACGCGAATATGTTGTTAAGGAAGATCGGGATGGCAGTACACGGGATATCAAACAACTCCTGCTGAAAGACGGTAAAATAAAAGAGTCGGTAAAACATGAAAAGTTCGGGTACGAAAAATCCAAGCTTTTCCCTACCGATACCGGCGAACTTGTTACGCGTTTCCTGCTCCAGTATTTCGACGACGTAATGGATTACAATTTCACTGCCAGTGTCGAAAAGGAGTTTGATGAAATTGCCGATGGGCTGAAAGCCTGGAACCTGATGATTGGCGAGTTTTACACTCCTTTCCATAAGAAAGTTGTCGAAACACTCGAAACCGGTGATAAAGCCAAAGGCGAAAAATTACTTGGCAAAGACCCGGAAACCGGGATGAATATTTATGTAAAACTTGGCCGCTTTGGTGCCATTGCACAGATCGGCGAAACCGATTCACCCGATAAACCCAAGTTTGCCGGCCTGCGTAAAGGTCAGACTCTGGAAAACATTACACTTGAAGAAGCCATTAAATTATTTGATTATCCACGTCTGCTCGGGCAGTTTGAAGATTCGGATATTACGGTTGCCATAGGCCGTTTCGGACCGTATGTATTGCACCAATCGAAATTCTGCTCGCTTAAGAAAACAGATGACCCTGCCACAATTACCATTGAACGAGCCATTGAACTAATCGAAGAGAAACGTTTGGAAAATGCAAATCGCACTATAAAATCCTTTACTGAGCGCCCCGATGTTCTTGTTCTGAATGGACGTTATGGCCCATATATTGCGGTTGGGAAAAACAATATCAAAATCCCAAAAGGAACTGAACCTTCGGCACTTACCCTTGAAGAATGCCTTAAACTGGCTGATGCATCACCTGCTCCGACAAAAAAGAAATTTGTGCCAAGGGGAAAGAAGTCATAGTGGTTAACTGGGTATTTTTTGAATGCATTTTTACGGCTTTTTGTCCTAAATAGGTAATAGAAATTAATTTTACCGATCAATCACCATAGCCTATTCTCCCCTCTCCTGTCCCCTTGTCATTAGCCTTTACAACCAATACCCACTAAAATGCATATCTCCAGCTACTTCAAACCGGTTCAGGATATCAAGCTGCCACATGTTGCAGCGCAAACAGGTAAAAGGTTAGGCGAGGTTTTTCATGCCCATACAACCGAAAGCGGGTTTCCCGATCTTACGGACATTGACCTTGCTATTTTTGGCGTGGATGACGACCGCAGCGCTGTGGATAACATGGGTTGCGGTATGGCTTCGGAGAGCGTTCGTGAATATTTGTACCGGCTTTTGCCCGGGAATTACAAAATGCATGTAGCCGACCTTGGTGATATAATGCGCGGTAACTCGGTTAATGATACTTATTTTGCTGTAACCGCAGTGGTTGAAACACTCCTGGAACTTAACATAGTCCCCGTTATAATCGGTGGCGGGCAGGATCTGACCTATGCCATGTACCGTGCGTATAAAAACCGTAAAAGCATTATCAATATTGCTGCCGTCGACAATATGTTCGACCTGGGCGAAAGCGAAGACCAGCTTAATTCCCGTTCGTACCTCAGCCATATCATACTCCACAAGCCTAACTACCTGTTCAATTATACAAATATCGGATACCAGACCTATTTTGTCGAACAGGGAGCAATAGACCTTATGCATAACCTGTTTTTCGATATTTACAGGCTGGGAGTTCTGCGCAGCGATATTACCCAGGTTGAACCACTTGTGAGGAATGCCGACCTGTTTTCGTTCGATATGTCAGCAATCAGGCAGGCCGATGCTCCGGGGAATGCGAATGTTACGCCAAATGGTTTTTATGGTGAAGAGGCATGCCAGATTGTTCGCTATGCCGGTATGAGCGATAAAACTACTTCGGCTGGATTTTTTGAGATGAATCCGTCGCTGGACCGGAACGGGCAAACTGCCCATTTGCTTGCACAGATGATATGGTATTTTATTGATGGATTTTATCACCGCAACGATGACCATCCTTCGGGCAGTGCCGATAATTATATTCGCTATACTGTTCAGGTTACCGATTTCGACGAAGGAATAGTTTTTTATAAAAGCAAACCTACCGACCGGTGGTGGATGGAAATCAAATGCTCCGATAACATACGCGAAAAATACCGCCGTCATTATATTGTTCCATGTTCAGCTGCCGATTACCAGCTGGCACTCGAAAATGAAATCCCTGACCGCTGGTGGCAGGCGTACCAGAAATTGATGTAAGACTTTAAAAAATGATTGAGGGTAAAAACGGGAAAGTAACTGTACATCCGACATCCCACATCCGACATCACTTTATCCTATCCGGATTATTACTTATAAACGAACCCCAGCCTGTGTAGCTTTTCCCGGCACCTTCAACAGTACGCTGAAAATAATGACAGCATGCAACGGCAACAGCATCGGTGGCATCGAAGTATTTGGGCTGTTCCTCAATATTGACCAGTCGGTTGATCATGGCCGAAACCTGCTCTTTCGAAGCATTTCCATGACCGGTAATGGATTGTTTTACTTTACGCGGGGAATATTCAAAAATTGGGATATCACGATATAAGGCTGCAGCCATAGCCACGCCCTGGGCACGGCCCAGCTTGAGCATGCTCTGTACATTTTTCCCGAAAAAAGGTGCCTCCAGGGCCACTTCGTCGGGATGATAATTGTCGATAAGGGCCAGCACTTTCACGAAAATACTCCTCAATTTCAGCGGTTGTGAATCCAGGTGATCGAGTTTAATTACATCGAGAGCAATCAGTTCAATCTTTTTGCCTTTTTCGGCAATCAAACCGAATCCCATAATATTGGTCCCGGGATCAATTCCTAATATAATACGGTCGTTTGCCAATGCTTAGATAAAATGGTGGTTAACAATTTATTGTTTTCTTATTATTTAACATGATGAATATCAGCACTATAAAGATTCATTTTCAATAAAACTTCTGCAAGAATAATATCCTGCGGATGTGTAATTTTAATATTTCCTTTAAGCCCTTCAGTTAAATGCAAATGAAATCCTGCTGACTCTATTACGGCAGCATCGTCAGTAAAATTAGGTTTGTAAAATTGTTTGTAAGCCTGCTTTAATTCCGAAATCTTAATCACCTGAGGAGTCTGCATTACGCGAAGTGTCGATCGATCGATCTGTCGGGAGTTATCACCTTCAATTGCCCGTATTGTTTCGTTTAACTGAATTCCAGGAATCGCATTGCCAAAATCCAAAGCCTCACTATATAATCTGCCAAGAAATTCAACATTAATCACCGGTCGTGCTGCATCATGAACAGCAACTAAACCTTCATCTTCAATAACGCCCAATCCGTTTTTCACCGATTCAAAACGGGTCTCCCCGCCAGGAACAATTTGTACCAGAAATGCAATTTTGTATTCCAGGCACAATCCATTCCAGTAATCGATGTAATCAGGATGAACAACAACTATAATCTGTAACGAAGGATCGTATTCATGAAAAGCCTCAATGGAATACAGAATAACCGGTTTCCCACCCAAAAGCATGAACTGCTTGGGCACATCGCCTTTCATCCGGCTTCCGGTTCCCCCCGCGACTATTATGGCGTATTTTTTCATTTTCAGTCTTTAGGCTGTAGGCATTTAGGCTATTAGTGTTTCTTTATTGTAGTATTTGTCCTTTTTTATTAAACTTCTTACATCGGTCTACGGTCTCAGGACTTCCGTCTACCGACTTACGACTCCCGGCCCTTTATTTCACTAACAAGGCCAATCCGCCCTCCGACGTTTCCTTATAAATATCCGGCAAATCATGCCCTGTTTCTTTCATGGCAAGGCAGGTTTTGTCGAAACTTACACGATGCTGCCCGTCGGAAAGCAGCGCATAGGCGCATGCATCCATAGCGCGGCCGGCACCGATAGCATTGCGCTCAATGCAGGGAATCTGCACAAGTCCAGCCACAGGGTCGCAGGTTAACCCTAAATGGTGTTCCAGGCCCATTTCGGCAGCATATTCAACCTGGGCCGGAGTTGCACCGAAAAGTTGTGCACCTGCCCCGGCAGCCATTGAGCAGGCTGTACCTACTTCGCCCTGGCAGCCAACCTGTGCCCCTGAGATGGAAGCATTTTCCTTTACCAGGTTTCCAATAAGCGCAGCAGTTGCCAGCGCGCGAAGTATCTTGATATCAGAGAATGCATATGTAAGTTGCGAATGGTACAAAACCGCAGGCACTACACCGCATGAACCGCAGGTAGGAGCGGTTACAATGGTTCCTCCGCCGGCATTTTCTTCCGAAACGGCAAGTGCATAAGCAAAAACCAAAGCACGCTTTTGTAAGGATCCGGCCGAACTTTTGGCTTTTATATAGTATGAAGAAGCTTTTCGGGGCAGATGCAGGATTCCGGGTAATACACCCTCATGCTCAAGGCCGCGCACAATGGATTCCTTCATTGTATTCCAAACTTCGGCCAGAAACCCCCATATTCCTTCTCCTTCGTGTATTTCAACATATTCCCAAAGTGTGCGCCCATTCTGCTGGCACCATTTGAGGATATCTGTCATCTTGGTATGAGGATACACATTTATTTTCTGAGCTTTTAATTCCTCATCTTCAATATCCCCTCCGCCAACACTGAAAACGGTCCACTCATCCAGCAAGGTTCCTTTATCGTCGAGCGCCTCGAATTTCATCCCGTTGGGATGCTGCGGAAGAACGGTATCTTTTTCCCAGATGATTTTCACCTTGTCCTCGGGAAACGATTCCCTCAGGACTTTGTCAGTCAGGTGTCCTTTGCCGGTAGCGGCAAGACTTCCGTAAAGGGTTATGCGGATGACAGTTGCCGGTTCGTTTTTCAGCCTGAATTTTTCGGCAGCAAAACGCGGGCCCATAGTATGAGAACTCGATGGGCCGAGTCCGGTTTTATATATTTTTCGAATGGATTCCACAGTGATTGATGGGTTTACTTTAAACACAAAACATTAAACTCAAAATGAAGAATGACGAACGCATGCAACAATTACTTCTTAATTTTTCATTCTGTGTTCAGTGTTTTTCATTTTTTCGAATTCAACTTGGCAGTATCAATACTTTTCAGGAAGATTGCTATTAATTCTTTACATTCAATTATGCAAATTTCAAGATTGGAATAGTCAATTATTAGTGGCTTTCTTTTAATGATCTGAAGAGCAATTGAAGATTCCTTTAGTTCTTTAAGACAGATTTTCATTTTGTGAATAAAATCATTCCGTGATTCGGCAACCTGCGCTTCTCCGTAATTGAATGCAGGAGAGGTTTCTGAACGTAGTAACTGGCCTGCAATATGATTACCGCTTCTTGTATCAGGCAATTTCTCAACAATGTCAATTATTGTAAGGGAAAAATCTATTAGGCGCTCTTCGAGATCGATTTTTTTTGTATTGTCAGTCATAGCTAATTATGTATTTGTCTTGCTTTTGGATATTTCAGCAACGTTAAAATTGTCAAGAGCTACTTTTTCACAAAGGTCATAAAAAAAATCCCCTCTTCCGAAGGGATTTCAATTTTATCAAGAATCTTTAATTGCTTAAAGTATAAGCATTGCATCACCGTAAGTAAAGAAACGGTATTTCTGTGCAACAGCTTCCTTGTAGGCTTTCATCAGCAGATCATATCCTGCATAGGCAGCTACCATCATCATCATGGGTGATTGCGGCAGGTGGAAATTGGTGATCATACTTGAAGCTATACTGAAATCGTAAGGAGGGAATATAAACTTGTTGCTCCAACCGGTATATGGTTTGAGCTGACCCGAAATGGTCACCGACGATTCAACAGCTTTCATAGTAGTAGTTCCAACCACACAAACTTTCCTGCGCGACTCAATGGAACGGTTTACGATCTGGGCCTGGTCTTCCTCAATTATTAATTCTTCGGAGTCCATTTTGTACTTGGTGAGGTCTTCCACATCAATAGCCCGGAAGTTGCCCAGGCCTGCATGCAGTGTTACCTCTGCAAAGTTAACGCCCTGCAGTTCGAGCCTTTTCATAAGTTCGCGGCTGAAATGAAGCCCGGCTGACGGTACAGCAACTGCACCTTCGTTTTTGGCATAAATGGTCTGGTAACGTTCTTTGTCGCTGGGCTCAATGTCGCGTAACCGCTGTAGTTCTTCAGGAAGCGGGGTCCGCCCCAGGGATTCGATAGTGCGTTTGAACTCGCTGTAAGGACCATCAAAAAGGAAACGCAGCGTACGACCGCGCGAAGTGGTATTATCAATTACCTCTGCTACCAGGGAATCGTCATCGCCAAAATACAGTTTGTTACCAATACGGATTTTACGGGCCGGATCAACTAGTACATCCCAAAGGCGGGCTTCGCTGTTAAGTTCACGCAGAAGAAACACAGTTATTTTAGCACCTGTTTTTTCTTTTTCCCCCAGTAAAAGGGCGGGGAATACTTTGGTGTTATTCAGAATAAAAACATCGCCGTCGCCAAAATAATTGAGAATATCCTTGAAAGTCTTATGCTCAATGGTTTGTTTTTTTCGGTCAAGTACCATTAACCTCGACTCATCCCTGTTTTCCATAGGATGCAGGGCTACCAGCTCATTTGGCAGATGGTACCTGAATTGTGAGAGTTTCATATGTAGAGTATTTTTATTTGATCGGGGAAAAGTTTGCAAAGGTAATGAATTTGGGCCCGGAAATCAAGGGTTTCCCAATATATAATGCAGTCTTTTAACGCTTTTTATGAAAAGCCGATGGATTATTTAATAAAAACAAAGAATTCGCGAAAATCGGTGTATCTGGGGGGGGGTAGATAGTAATCGATTCAGTATCATTTATATATATGCATATAGTATTGAAAATGGCATACCTGCGATAATGAATGGCGGTTCATCAATTTTAAAGGTTAAAATGCCTACTTTTGCACTTTAAAAAAAATATCAAAACTATGCTTCGTACACACACCTGTGGTGAACTCAATATGACCCATGTGGGGACAAATGTTATACTTACCGGCTGGATGCAGCGCTCGCGCGACCTGGGCGGAATGACGTTTATCGACCTTCGCGACCGTTATGGAATTACACAGTTGGTTTTCAATATGGAAACCAATTCGGCCTTGTGCGAACAGGCGCGGAAATTGGGTCGCGAATTTGTAATACAGGTTGCAGGGAAAGTTGCCGAACGCAGTAACAAGAATCCAAAAATGATAACCGGCGATATCGAAATCAGTGTTGAGAAACTTGATATCCTGAACGAGTCGAAAACGCCTCCTTTCACGATCGAAGACAATACCGACGGGGGCGACGAACTCCGGATGAAATACCGCTACCTCGACCTTCGCCGTAATACCGTGAAACGCAACATGGAACTTCGCCACCGCCTGGCTTTCCAGACTCGAAATTACATGGATAGCCTCAATTTTATTGAAGTCGAGACTCCTGTTCTGATCAAATCAACTCCCGAAGGTGCCCGCGACTACGTGGTGCCTTCGCGCGTAAACCCCGGTGAATTTTATGCTTTGCCACAGTCGCCGCAAACCTTTAAGCAATTGCTCATGGTAGCCGGTTTCGACCGCTATTTCCAGATCGTGAAATGCTTCCGTGACGAAGATCTCCGGGCCGACCGCCAACCTGAATTTACACAGATCGACTGCGAAATGTCGTTCATTACCCAGGAGGATATTTTCGATACATTCGAAGGACTTGTTGTACACCTTTTCAAAACCGTGAAAAACGTCGACGTGGTTAAACTGCCGCGCATTACATGGGCCGATGCAATGAAATATTACGGCAGCGACAAGCCCGATACCCGTTTTGGTATGAAATTTACCGAATTGAGTGACCTGGTAAAAGGAAAAGATTTTAAAGTATTCGACGATGCCGAACTGGTTGTCGGCATCAATGCCAAAGGCTGTTCGGAATATACCCGTAAACAGCTGGACGAACTCACTGATTTTGTCAAAAAACCCCAGATCGGCGCCGGCGGATTGATTTATGTCCGTTACGCAGCTGACGAGAGCATTAAATCGTCGGTTGATAAATTCTATTCGCCAGAAGACCTTAAAAAATGGGCGGAAGCACTGGGTTCCAAACCTGGCGACCTGATGCTGATCCTTGCCGGCAAAGCCCATAAAACGCGCAAGGCCCTTAACGAATTACGCCTCGAAATGGGAAACCGTCTTGGACTGCGCAACCCTGAAACTTTTGCACCGCTTTGGGTGTACGATTTCCCACTGCTCGAATGGGACGAGGAATCGCAACGCTTTTATGCTATGCACCACCCGTTCACTTCGCCAAAACCCGAAGATGTTGCCATGCTCGATACCAATCCGGGTGCCGTACGCGCAAATGCCTACGATATGGTTATCAATGGGGTGGAAGTGGGCGGAGGTTCAATCCGTATCCATAACAAACCGTTACAGCACAAAATGCTGCAATTACTTGGCTTCAGCGAAGAAGAGGCCCAGGAACAGTTTGGCTTCCTGATGAATGCATTCGAATTCGGCGCACCACCGCACGGAGGAATAGCTTTTGGTTTCGACCGGCTTTGTTCCCTGTTTGGCGGCAACGAATCAATTCGCGATTATATTGCATTCCCGAAAAATAATGCTGCCCGCGACGTGATGATTGATTCGCCTTCGCGTATTTCGGACGACCAGCTGAAAGAGCTGAGTTTAAAAGTTTCAATATAATCAGCTTCTCCAACTAACTAGCAAATTTATTTTGTAACTATCCCGGGATCCAAAACCCGGGATTTTTTTGCCCGCTTCCGTCTGGACTCGATAAAAAATATCAGGTATTAAAATCATGATCTAATCAATAATAATTGCAGTATGGAGAATCTGCCATCGATGGATTAAACATTAATCACATCCTGCTTGTTAGATATGTATTATTCAGATTGATACCTGAATTTTTTTTACTAGTGGAGACCAGAAACCATGTTATAAACGGGGCGATACCGAAAAGCTTTATGAGTAGGAAAAATAAAAACATAATTCTATGCCAAAGTATGTTATTGAGAGAGAAATACCCGGTGCAGGGAAATTAACCAGCGAGCAGTTGAAAGCAATTTCACAGACTTCCTGCGGAGTATTAAACGAAATGGGTCC
>CAISRK010000203.1 GCA_903887815.1 uncultured Bacteroidales bacterium
CCAGGATAAATGCAATTACCAGGTTCATGATACTAGATTAAAGACAGTTAGAATAAACATGGCAAGGATAAAAACGATGCCATACAAAACATACGACTGTATGCGGCCATTCTGTATAAAACTGAAATAGTTAGCCGAATAGTTCAACCGGGAAATGATGGGATCAATTAGGTTCCGTTCGAAAAAATCGTAATAATGCGAAACATACGATCGTTTCGCAGGGAAAATTTCTCCTTGTTCCAGTTCAGCGAAATGTTTCTTCTCGATCAGCAGAAAGTTAAGAATCTTTGCAAGTGGTTTCGAAAACGATTTCCCGGTATACTGAATACGGCTGGTTGCTGCCCCGTAACCGCATCCCCAGGTTGCATCGATACGCTGGCTGCGATGCTGCAGAGTCAGGGAACGCATAAGCCATATCAAGGCTATTATCCCGATCAAAAGCAGCGAATACAGACTAACGCCTTGAATGGTGTTAGTATAACCGGCAATGCTGCTCATATCGGCGGATAGAGGACTCATTTCCCAAAGTGCAATCCCGATAATCTTCATGTAAAATTGCGGCACCAAAGCCACACTGAGCATGATTGCAATAATAACATACTGGGGGACAAGCATTAGATTCGACACTTCGCGGGGTTTATGATGAAGTTCTGTCCGCGGCTGACCCAGGAAAATGACCCCGAAAGTTTTGGTGAATGTCATTACCGACAAACCGCCAATAATACTTAAACCGGCCAGCGAAAGGACAAAAAGCAGGATCTGGCTGAGGCTGTCCGATTGAATACCTTCAATAAGCCCGATGTAGATGATGAATTCCGAAACGAAACCGTTAAAAGGCGGCAGCCCACCGATAGCAATCGCACCGACGAGGAATAAAACAGCCGTTTTAGGCATTGATTTTATCAGCCCGCCCAGGTGTTCCATATTACGTGTATGACATTGCTGGTAAACCGATCCGGCCGAATAAAACAACAGCGATTTGAACAGGGAATGATTGAGAACATGCAGCAGAGCGCCTCCAAATCCCAGGAAAAACATTACAGCTGAACCATTTCCGATCCCGATTAGTCCAATTCCAATTCCAATTCCAATTATTCCTATATTTTCGATTGTACAATATGCCAGCATGCGTTTGAAATCGCGGTGTACCGCAGCATTCAGGATGCCATAAATGCCCGTCAGAACGGAAATTGATATTATGATTTCGCCTAAAAGTATGAAATCAGTATGAAGGAAGGTTATCATCCTGAATATGCCGTAAATGCCAAGTTTTACAATTACCCCCGACATTACGCCCGATATATGCGAGGGAGCGGCAGGGTGGGCGTGGGGCAGCCAGCTGTGTAACGGAATAAAGCCCGCTTTCAGCCCAAATCCGACGAAAAATACCAAAAAGAGCCAGGTATTATTATTTGATTGGAAAAAGCTGCGTACTGCATCAAAGCTGACCGAACCCGTCAAACTGTAAACCCAGATAAAACCCACGGTAAGGAAAACAACGCTTATATGCATCTGAACCAGGTAGTTGATCCCGGCTTTCAGCGTCGCCGAATTGTTATGGTCAAAAATAACCAGCAACATTGATGTAAGCGACATCAGTTCCCACGCAATCAGGAATGCAAACCCGTTCTGCAGCATGCAAACCCAAACCATCGATATATGGAATAAGACAAAAAGCGACCAGTGCAGGGTAGAGC
>CAISRK010000204.1 GCA_903887815.1 uncultured Bacteroidales bacterium
GCGTTGAGCGAGAAGGTTGCCGCCAGGAAAGCTACCCGGATCCCGTTTCTTTCAATAACTGGGAAATCATTCAGCAGGTCTTTGCTTTTTGCAGCACCGGAATAACGGATATTCTTTTCTTCAAGAAAATCAAGTGTGCGCAACAGTCCTGCTTCCCCCTGGTCGAGCGAATGGTTATTGGCAACCGAAAGCACATGGTAACCTTTGTAGCGACCCATCCCAGAGAAAACATCAAACATTTCGCGGCTGCTGTTGAAATACATATTACTGAGCATCACCTCGGGCACGGCCGATGGCTGAGATTCCGGAACAAGCGGGCTTTCAAGGTTCGCGGTAACAATATCGGCACCGAAAAAGAAATCGCCGCATTCGTCCCATAATGCTGAACAAGTTTTCTTATCTATGCTTTTGTAAGGCATCAAATCCCCACCAGCTGACAAGGTTATGCTTTGTTCAGCCTTAAAGTCGCTGGGCGCGAATAGTTCTTCCTTGTTTTCATGAAAATGCTGCGACATTTCGTTGCTTTCACTGGCTTGGGTAATAACACGGTAGTAATATTTATGTGCCAGGTGCAATACTTCACCAAACCGCATATGCAGCGGGTCTTCATGATGGCCGGGCATGGGATCGTCCCAATCCTTTCCTCCAAAAATCCCTCTGATCCGAAAACCCAGCCGGATGGCTCCGGTAAGCAATTTCCCTTTTACCGATATACTACGAACCGGGATAAAATGTTTTCTGTCGGGCAAAGCAGTTTGTATAATGATGAAAATAAATTCATCTGTTCAACAATGTATTTCAGGAATAGTTAGAATCTGAGAAAGACACTAATAATTAAAAACACGCCAAAAGAAACCAGCAACAATCCCACAAGGTGATTGATACGGACAATCAGGCTCGCCTTGAGTCGTTGTTTTATCTTATTGGCAATAAATACTTTAAGCACATCGGAACTAAAAATGGAAGCCAGTGTACCGATAAAAAAGAGCGCAACCCCGTGTTTATTATCGCCAAATCCTGAACTTACACCTACCATGGCCGAAATCCATAGTATCCATACAAACGGGTTCATTATATTAAGGAAGAAACCTTTAAGCAAATAGGTCACCGGCCCTGCAACCCTTACTTCAACCGGCAGGTTGTTCTCGTCAATCTTCACTTTGTGGTAAAAAGTATAAATCCCGAATCCAATCAATATGGATCCACCGATGATGCCGGCAATCATATAATTGTGCTTCTGATTGATAAATTGCAAAGCACCCAGGAATGTAAGACATACAACCGTAATATCACTGAGGAAGATCCCTGTAGCAAGGAAAAACCCTGATTTCAACCCTCTGTGGATACTTGTTTGAAGCAAAGTAAATAAAGGAGGTCCGGGCATTACCGAAATTGTCAACCCTAATATTATACCTTGCAAAAGCGGATTCATCAGTAATGGGGGATGAGATTATTAAGAGGTTGTCAATAATTTGGATGCATGCTTTAATGAGGTGAATTACAACATTGAAACGCAGGTGACAATACAAATATACAGCATAATGCGGTATAGTGCTTATTACTTATTCCGGTTGGATAAGAATTTAAGCCAGCTATTGAGCTTATCGTTTTTCAGCACAC
>CAISRK010000205.1 GCA_903887815.1 uncultured Bacteroidales bacterium
GAACGATACCGTTAAGGAAGGGCACTTCTCCGGGGCTATTTACCTGGATAAGGTTCACAAGTTTTTCTGGGCATACAGCAGTAATGCATTTGTTTTACCAACCGACGGATCACCGGTAATACTTGAATTTGATTACAAAAGCAACACACTGCTTGAGTGCGGCCTCTACATAATTACCAGCGAATCAACATTATGGAACGAATTGGTTTATTTAAGGCCTTCCAAAAAGTGGAACCGGATGTATATTGATCTCTCAAACATTGCAGGAAACAATCAAACGGCCACAGGGTTCGTTCCCGGCTTCCGTGCCGCATGGGATTCAACGGGAATCGCAACTCAGGCTGTTATTATGGACAACCTTAAATTGATCCATTTTTAATGAATCAGAGGAAACAACTGTTCAAGTACCTTTGTACGGATTTTATTGCAGCCGGTGCCACCTGGACCCTGTTTTTTATCTTCCGGAAGGTATATATCGAAACCGGAAAATTCGGGTACCCAATTCCTGTTGCCTTTGACCACTCCTTTTTCCTGGGTCTGGCTATTCTTCCGATTGCCTGGGTTCTGTTTTATTTCATTACGGGTTATTACAAGGAAGTATTCAGGAAATCAAGGCTCAGCGAATTGGGTCAGACCATTGGCGCAACCTTTATTGGTGTCCTGATAATTTTCTTTGTCCTGATTCTTGATGATACTGTCAAAACCTATACCAATTATTACATTTCCTTTTTAGTTCTGTTCGGGCTGCAGTTTGTTATCACCTACCTGCCCCGCCTGGTTTTTACTACCATTTCGGCACACCGGATACACAACAGGATCATTGGGTTTCCTACCCTTCTGATCGGCTCAGACAATCAAGCGGAGGAACTTTATCTGGGGATGGAACGCCAGCCCCGGTCTACCGGTAACCGGTTTATCGGATTTATAAGCGTCAGCAAGCACGACAAATACCTGATGGATAAGCACATGCAGAACCTCGGCACATTGGGCGATCTGCAAAAGATACTGGCGCACCATCCTGTGGAAGAGGTCATTATTGCTATCGAAAGCTCTGAGCATGAATTGCTTAAAAAGATCATTAATCGTCTCGAGTACAGGAAAATTACCATAAAGGTGCTTCCCGACATGTACGATATTCTCACGGGTATGGTTAAAATGTCATCCATCATCGATACTCCGCTTATCCAGATCAGTCATGACCTGATGCCAGCCTGGGAGCAAAACATGAAGCGCATCCTCGATATTTTCACGTCGCTTTTCGCCCTGGTTGTTTTATCGCCGCTATACCTGTTCCTGGCCATCGGAGTGAAACTTTCATCTAAGGGACCTGTTTTATATTCACATGAGCGCATTGGCCGTTATGGAAAACCTTTCACGATTTTCAAGTTCCGCTCGATGTTTATGGATGCTGAATCCGACGGACCGGCGTTATCCACTCATAATGATGCAAGAATCACCGGTTTTGGAATGTTTATGCGCAAGTTGCGGTTTGATGAGCTACCGCAATTTTATAACGTATTGATCGGTGATATGTCATTAGTCGGGCCAAGGCCTGAACGGCAATATTTTATTGATCAGATCATTAAGAAAGCTCCCCATTTTAATCACCTGCAAAAGGTAAGACCTGGAATCACCTCCTGGGGGCAGGTAAAATTCGGCTATGCCTCGAACGTTGAAGAGATGATTGAGAGGCTCAAATACGACATTCTTTATATCGAAAACATGTCGCTCCTTGTTGACCTGAAAATCATGATTTACACCATAAAAACAGTGCTCAATGCCAGTGGTAAATAAAAATCCGAATTTATGAAATCAGCTAAAAAATTTGCAGTTATTCTTGCCGGTTGCGGTCACAAAGATGGCGCAGAAATTCAGGAATCTGTTATGGCCTTGTATGCAATTGCCCGAACAGATTCAACTTACGAGGTTTTTGCTCCCGACATCA
>CAISRK010000206.1 GCA_903887815.1 uncultured Bacteroidales bacterium
ACCTGCGGTTGTGAAGGCACTAATTTTTTCACGAATTTGCCTTCGGTGTTTTTTTCAAATCCCAGTTTTACAAGGTATTGCGAATATTTTTCACTTCGGCCATCGGCTATCACCTTAGTGAAACCCGCATCATAAAGCGCTGGCGAAGCCGCAGGTAAATATATTCCCCGTTTTTAAAATCGCGGTATTCGGGCAATACAAAGTCAAGTCCGACCGAAAGACAGTGATCCTCCTTGCGGTGTGCCAGGAAAACGCCGGCCACAGCCATATTGCGCAATACAAAAAAACTCACTGTATTCAGTTCAGGCTGATACGAAAACCCGGGGAAGAAATGCTGTATGTCTTTATCATGAAACTGAAGAAACCGAACCAGGTACCTGTTGTCGGCCCTGACTTCGAGTATTTCGAAAACTTCCTTTTTCGAATAAATGGAGTTGAGGTAGTAAATGTCGATCATAGCAATAAATGCATTCAGGAATCCAACCGGCCAGGCACCAATCAGGACACCGTAAGTGGAAAATGTAAGCGCCCCGGCAAGATTTATCCACCTGAATTTCAGGATGGAATTCATTGTCATCGACAATGCAATGGTAATGGAAGCGAAGTAGCCAATCCAGTGTAGCAGAGATATATCCATTGTTTAAGGAAGCAGTTAAAGTAAAAAACATATGAAACGAACTCCCGCTTGTAACGGGAGCCGAAAGGCAAAGTTGATTGAACCGATAAACCGTGTATGGAAATTTAGCCAGGCACCAATGCTCAGTTCACCCTGATGCCTGCAAAATTAGTCTAAACTTTTGCTTCTACCGCATTTTTGCCCAAAGCCGTTGAGCCTGCACGATGGCACCTGTTAAGATTTTTTCCTCATCTACAGTGGTGATTTTCCTGTTTTCGACTACCAGTTTGCCCTGCGAAATCACATGCTGAATATGTTTTGATTCAATACCGAATACAAAATGCCCGTAAAAATTACCCTGATTAAATGGCGTAGGCGAATCATAATCCAGCACCAACAGGTTGTTAGGTCCATGACCTTTAAACCCGTTGCTGTTCAGGTACATATCGGCATTGCGGAAACGCCGGTAAACGCTGTCGTAACCGATAGTATCGAAGTTCTGGCCAACGAAAAAGGCTGCTTTTGCACTTCGCAGCATATCGCTGTGCATTCCGTCGGTACCCATCATGATGTTGTTTCCGAGTCCGGCAGCATTAAAATAACCAACATTGTTGTTCAGGTTGCTTTCGGTATTCTGCACGACCCAAACAGGGCTTTTGCTTATGATTTTCTTTTCCTTTTCCCCAAGGTGGAGGCAATGACCGAGTATGGTTTTGGGTGATTCAAGAGCTGAAAATTTCTTTAACCTTTCAATTACACGCATTCCATAGGTATCCATACAATGTTGCTGGTCGCTCATAGCTTCTGCAACGTGAATATGTATACCGGTATTATAATGTTTCGCCAGCCGGACAGCCTTTTGCAGCGTATCGTCCGAAACGGTAAATGAGGCATGTAAACCTACAAGTCCCTGGTTATCTTCAAGGTATTCGGCGGTTTCTATCAATCCCTGGTGCGCTTTATCCATGCCGTCACGATCCGTAATTTCGTAACAAAGCAGGTGTGCGGCCCCGACTTTCTCGAAAGCAGTTGCAATTACTTCAAGTGACCCGCCGATTGCGAAAGGCGAAGCGTGATGGTCGATGGCGAAAGTAACCCCGTTTTTAACACAGGCCATGGCAGTGACAAGGGCGCTGGCTTCGATCATTTCGGCATCGAGGCATTTATCAAGCGTCCACCAGACATATTGCAGGATTTCGTTAAAATTTTCAGGGTTTTTCTTCGGAGCGCCCATGCCTCTTGCCAATGCCGAGTAAACGTGGTGGTGCCCACAAACAAAGGATTGGGTAATGTATTTTCCCGAGCAGTC
>CAISRK010000207.1 GCA_903887815.1 uncultured Bacteroidales bacterium
AAAATTTCCCACCCTTCGATTCATATTTCTTTATCACTTTTATCTGCCAATCCTTTAAGCCCATACTGCTCCATTGTTCCGATGGAAGGTTGTTCGGATTAAATGTGAAAGGTTTTAATTTATTCTCGGCTACCGACCTGTCCATTCGCTGGAAGTCGAGCCTTCGGGCCTCATTGAGTGAATCGGCCTCGTGCGTATAGCTCTTCTCAAATTCCTCAATTTCTTTTGCAAAACGTTCGAAATCCTGATCGCTCCCAGGAGGAACTATTTTAATTAAATACGGAAACGCCAGAATAACAACAATTATAAATACAACCACCACTATTCCAATGCGTTCGCCCCTGTTAAAATTGAGATATTGCTTGATTTGATTAAACATCTGACCCCAAAATATTAAAAATACATGAACTTCGAAACAAATTCAAAACGGCAACGCTGCTTAAAAAGAAACAGTCGGCTTCAGGGTAAACTGATGAAGCTCAGGAAGAAGAGTTCTGTTTCCCAGGTTATGTAATCAGATTCTTGTTTCACTTTCCCTGTTATTCATTTTAACCAGGAACAGTATAGATTAAGATTTTGATTTACAAGATATAAATTTTGAGTTCTACGAATAAAAGTTGCAGAAGTACGAGGCAATTTTAGCCTATAAAGCCAAATTATAGGCTTCGACTAATACAGAAATCTTCCCGGCACAAAGCAGCGGCCCGAATTGCGTGTAATAAATAAGTAATACAAGAACTTCATAATTGTGTTATCGTTAACAAAGTTAAAAAAGTTTATTTATTATTTCCCCATTTCTGCCAGATAAAATAAACAGGGAACCCTAACAATACGATTAACAGACCTGCCCCCGAATATTCGAATTTGTAGATAAGCAATATAACCATGATCAGGCAGGCAGCAGCTATATACAGGATAGGCACAAAAGGGTACCCAAAGGTCTTGTAAGGGCGTTCCACATCCGGGCGTTTGCGCCTTAAAAGGAATATCCCGGCTATAGTTAGAACGTAGAAGATCAGAACTGCAAACACAACATAATCCAACAGGTTTGAATACGTACCAGACAAGCATAGAAGCGAAGCCCACAGTGCCTGCACTTTTAATCCGGAAGCCGGGACTGCATTTTTACTCAGTGTTCCGGCTTGCTCAAAGAAAAGTTTATCCTTCGCCATGGCATAGTATACCCTGGCGCCAGAAAGTATTAGTCCGTTGTTACAACCGAAAGTCGATACTACGACAAAAGCAGCCATTAATAATGCCGCCATCGATCCAAACAAACCATACATTGACGCAGATCCCAGGCGGTCATTGACCGCGTGCTGAATGCCTCTTTCGAAAACGCCTGCACCATCAGCAACCCCGCGCAATGGCAGGGCATTGAGATAGACAAAATTTGCCAGGATATAAAGTACCGTAACCAAAGTCACTCCTGTAACAAGGCTGAGCGGGATATTACGCCTGGGATTTTTCACCTCGCCGGCAGCAAAAGTAATATTGTTCCATGCATCGGACGAAAATATCGATCCTACCATGGCTACTCCGACAGCAGCAATCAATGCCCAGCCGCTCAAAACCGAACCATCGAGGGCAACCGGTTTCCAGAAGTAACTGTTGTTTAATGCAACCGCCTCGGCATTCCGGGCAAAAAACAATCCCAGCACAATAAAGCCAACCAGTAAAGCTACTTTAAGGAAGGTAAAAATGTTTTGCACCCATTTCCCATTGCTGATTCCCATAAGGTTATTGGCAGTGAGTGCAAGTATCATAGTAATGGCAAGAAGGTGAACCGTACTTATTTTAACAAATCCCAGGTTGAGCAGGACATTGCTTTCGGAAAACCAGGGAACCAGTACGCCGGCAAATTTGGCAAAAGCCATAGCCACAGCTGCAATTGTACCTGTTTGTATTACAGTAAAAAAGGTCCAGCCATAGAGGAACCCGGCAAGGGGATTAAAGGCTTCGCGAATATAAACATATTGTCCGCCGGCATGTGGCATCATTGATGCAAGTTCTCCATAGCTGAGGGCTGCAAAAATGGTCATCAGCCCGGTGATAACCCACACCAGGATCATCCAGCCGGGTGAACCCACATTTCGTGCAATATCAGCACTTACAATAAATATTCCGGATCCGATCATTGATCCAGCCACCAACGCAGTGGAGTCAATAAATCCCAGACTTTTCTTGAAACCGGTTTCTTCTGATGTCATAAATCCTACTTTTAACTCAATAAAACATTTTTATTAATATTTGATTGCTGATACGGATCAGAATGGTATTATTTCAGTTTACTCTTACGCAAAACACTATGTGTAATACCGTAGCTGAAATAAATGCAAAAGCCAATAGCCATCCAGATAAACAAACGCATCCAGTTTGCCCAGCCAAGACCGAAAATCATTGCGCCACAGACCAAAATGCCTAAAATGGGAACCAAAGGAACAAGAGGTGTTCTGAAACCCCTGATAAGCTCGGGATTTTTAACACGCATAATCCAAACTCCGGCTGAGACAAGCATAAAAGCAAATAAGGTTCCTATACTGGTCATATCCCCTACTATATCCTGGGGAATAAAACAGGAAAACATGCCAACAAACCCGAAAAATAATAAATTGGACTTATAAGGTGTCCTGAATTTTTTATGCAGATCGGAAAATATCTTTGGCACCAGACCATCTTTACTCATTGAGTAAAAAACACGCGACTGACCATAAAGCATTACCAGAATAACAGATGAAAACCCTGCCAGGATAGCTATTGTAACAAGTTTGCCAAGCCAACCGAAACCTGTCATATACGTTTGTATAGCGAACGTTACTGATGCTTCTTTTCCAACGGTACGGAAATCATTTAACGAGGCAACACCTGTTAAAACAAAAGAAAACAATATATATAGCACCGTACAGATAACCAGGGAACCTAGTATTCCAATAGGTAAAGCCTTCTTCGGGTTTTTTGTTTCCTGCGCAGCTGTAGAAACAGCATCAAAACCAATAAATGCAAAGAATACTACTCCGGCTGCCCCTAAAATTCCCATAATCCCACCGAAATGATGCGAAACACCCTGGGCATCAACAAAAGTTGTTGGTGCAGGGATAAAAGGAGTATGATTAGCCGGATTAATAAATGACCATCCAAAAACAATGAATAAAATTACAATAGCCACTTTGGTCACTACAATAATTGAATTTACCAGTGCTGATTCCCGGGCTCCACGGATAAGTAAAACAGATAGCAGGAAGACAATAAATAAGGCAGGAATATTCATAATACCATGTATAGCTGTTGTACTCACCTCGAACGGGGAGTGACTCCACTCGTATGGAATTCGTGCATTAAAATATCCGAGTAATTTATTGAGGTATTCGCTCCATGCTATACTCACTGTTGCGGCACCTAAAGCGTATTCAAGCACTAAATCCCAACCAATGATCCAGGCTACCAACTCGCCCATTGTAGCATAGGAATATGTATAAGCACTTCCAGCAACCGGGATCATGGATGCAAATTCAGCATAGCAAAGTCCTGCAAAGGCGCAACCTATACCTGCCACAATAAAACCGAGAGTAACCGAAGGTCCGGCATTGTTGGCAGCAGCGGCAGCCGTCCGCACAAATAAACCGGCACCTATAATTGCCCCAATACCTAATGCAATTAAACTGAATGCCGTTAGCGACCGCTTAAGTCCATGCGAATCATCGCTGACTTCTTCCATTAGTTGCTTAAGTGGCTTAACAGCGAATAGTGATTTAATCATAAGTTTCAACTTTAGTTTTTTCAGTTAAACGACTACAAATTACTCTTCGGAAATGGAAGTTTTAACAGCGTGTTTCCGAGAGTGCAAGTTAAACATTTTTTATTATCGCAATATTGTGTCTTTAATTCGATCAGAGACTGGGTACTTGCGGCATTTGAAACATCCATCCCAAGTCTGGCCCATTTCGATATTATAGAATTATCCTCACCCTTTAGTTGCGTGAGCAAATCAACTGGCCTTGATGTTATTTCGGCATCGCTCCGTCGCCGGCCATAGGCAAGCAATACTGGAGCCACCAGGTTGATAATCAGCAGATCGGCCGACGAATGGCCTAAAGTTTTCCTTCTTGGGGCCGAGGGTTTATCGAAAACATAATGTGTTCTCCAGTATTCCGAAGCTTCGGCTGTAAAAAGTTTACGATAGGTACTAATTTCATTCGAATCGAATAATTTACTAATAATCGATCCCGAATGGTGAATAATAGAAGCGAACTGGGCAAGCCTAAGAGTTGGAAAATTGCCGGGATGCAGGCGCATAAACCGCCAAAGATGCGCATCAACAGGTGAAAGATTGAACTTCAATTTCAGGAATTCATATTCTTTTTTCAGTTTCTGAGGGTAATCATCTGAAAAATCATCTCCAAGCAAGCCAGCCTGACCGAAAACCATTGCCTCCACCTGGAACAGATTATCGGCATGCCGGGCAAGGAACTGGTAAGGCAGCGACCGGGCAAGCATTTCAAATGCCTGGTTGTTGAGTTTAAAACCCATGTTTCGGGCAAGCAAACGGTAAAAAGTCTGTGCCCAGTCGTTGTTGGAAAAGGATAAAATTGTTTCAACTTCAATAGATTTCCGTTCGAGGCGCTCTACCAAAAGCCTGTCGAGCCATGCATTCCGGATAAAAGGCTCAACAATTGATACCATCGAACCGCATGGAATCCATTGTCGCGAAGCCATAAAACGAAGGTAGTTTCTCCATGCATTATCGTTATACTTCCCGTCAAGTTCGAGGGTAGGTATTGATAAGCCCTTTTTATTGAAAACGGGAGCATCATCGCGCCAAACCACATGCAATATAACATTATCGTAACTCTGATCCAGCTGATGGTTATGTCGTTTCCAATCGGACGAAAGAATATGAATTTCGATGTTTCCGGCCCAGGTCGTATCTCCTATCCTGATTTTAGCATTAAAAAAATCAGGACCGGAATCCGTGTTGTGCAACCCCGGATGTATAACTTCGACAACTTCGCCGCTCTGAAGCATCAGCTCGGGTGTATATAAACGATACTGCCAGATATAATGAAGAAATTCCTCAGTCATACTACAAATATAATGAAAAACGAAATTACCCGGCTTTAGGAGTTCTCTATTCAGCTATTATCAGTATTTCCCTTACCTGAAGGTGGTGCCTGTCGTATAATACCCCCCCTGCGCTCAAACGGAAATTGTACATCCGGCAGGTAAAGTGTACCGATAAGCATAAGGTAAACAAATCGTTACATTTAATTTCAAGAATTAAATGTTATGGTATTGTTAATATATCATTTAGTAGTTATCTTTGCGCCTATTAGATCATGCTTTAAGCGCCGATATAACGAATGGAAGATTTGAGCAAGCTGGTGAAAGGCCTGGATATCAAAAGCAGGCAACTTGCGCTCAGGTACAAAACCCTTAAGGATGATTTCGAAATACTTAAGAACAAACACCTGGAAACAGAAAACAACCTAAATCAATATAAGCAGACAATACTGGAACTGGAAAAACAAATACAAATACTAACAATAGCAAAATCAATCCCAACCGGCAAGGAGTCATCCACAGCCAAAAAGAAGATAAACGAATTATTGCGGGAACTTGATACATGCATTGATCTTTTAAACAATAAAACAATATAACAGCCTATGGCAGACGAATTACCCATCACCATTACTATTGCCGGACGACCTTACAGGCTTACCATCAGTCGTAGTGAAGAGGAGACTATTCGTAAAGCTGCAAAAAATATTGAAGGACAAATCAACCACTATGCAGAAAACTATCGGTATAACGACAAACAGGATTTACTGGCAATGGTAGCTTTACATTTTGCCACTGCCACAACACATGAGCTTGATGAAGCGACATTTGTAACCAACAGTTTATCCCCTACCCTAACCGACATCGACAGCATATTGACTGAAGCTTTAAAAGACTGATGCACAGCGTTCTTTGAAAATACAAGGATTAAACCCGCGTTAATTCAATCCGTTTGGAAACTCAACATTTTTACAATCGGGCTAAGCTATTGAAATAACAGGACAGGCCTTACCTTATACTTTCGGGTATAAGGAATCCCCCAGGGGATCATTGGAAGTCCGACGATTTCAGGCAGCCTAATCTTGTCGTTTTGGGGTTTCCCGAAATGCATGAATTAACTGCGGGTTTTTCTTTTATCTTCTGGCCCTTCTTACCCGGTTATATGTTAAACCCTTATAACCCTAAAGTATGGACAGTATAGTAATAGCTGTTATTACAGCTATAGTCGGGATAGGTGCAGGACTCG
>CAISRK010000208.1 GCA_903887815.1 uncultured Bacteroidales bacterium
AACATACCTGTTTTTATAAGTCTTTGCATTCATACCAAAAGTACCGACCAAATCTTCGGATGGATTCATATATCCTGAACCTTGATAACTAACCGGATAATTGTTGGTTTCAATGTCATTTCGGTTAAAAGCTCTGGCAGCAAATATAATTTCATTGTTATACAAAGAGGTGAAAATTGTACTCAAGGTACCCAAGGTGTATTTCTTTGAATCGACAATAACTTTAGCTGCACTGGCTGCACGTTGCCATTTGGGTTTGTCGTTTTCCGGATTATTTAGAGGGCTTGCAGCATAAAGCAAAATGCGTGATTTAAGAGCCAAAGGAGTCCAGCTGATCGGACGACCTTTATAGCTATCATCAGGATAGGCTGAAGGCATCAAAACTGCTGAAGCATCACAATCGTGGACGATAGAATCAACGGCCTGATTGTATGTGATTTGAACACTTGAAAACAATTCATTTTCGTTAAATGGATCAAGAACTTTACTGACGTAGAATATTTTGCCATATCGTTTCAGTAATTCGAAATGATAGAATGCTCTCAAAAACAGTGCTTGTCCTTTATAATAATTGCGTACGGCAACGCCTTCCTTACTTTCAGGAATACTATTTGTTTTTGTAATTATTCCATTCGGCCCCAATTCTTTAAGGAAGATGTTGCATTTTCGAATTCCACGATACATAGTATCCCAAACATCATCAGGATTAGTCGTTGCATTGATCGCATTTTTATTGAACAGGTTTATAGGCGAACCGGAGTTGGAACAAACACCCTCGTCGCAGGCAGCTGCCAGCATGGCACCACCAAACCGGGAATAACCATCGGGTAATTCGTTGTAGGCATTGTTCAGAAATCCGGGAGCATCATGTACATCTGCGAAGAGTTGTTCGTAGGTTAATTTGGTATCAACAGCAGGGTCTTTGTCGAGATAATCAGTGCAGGACTGCATAAAAAACAAAGAAAGGATTGCCAACGATATTTTAATTAGTTTTTTCATATTCATCCTGATTAAAATTTGAGGTTTGCACCGATGTTTATTACCCGAATCTCCGGGTACAAGCTTACGCCGGCATTGGGAATTTCGGCACTCAGATTAAATTTGCTCATATTATCGAACGAGAATAAATTATATCCGTTCACAAAGAAACGAACATCGCCTATGTTTGCTTTGCTCAATATCTTTTTAGGTAAACTGTAGCCAACTTCCAGGGTCTGAATTCTTAGGTAGTTTACATTTTTCAACCACAGTGAGGAGGGTTGATAATTGTGCGGATTCAGCTGTGTGGTAAGTCGGGGATAAGTAGGATTGGCGCTGACTCCCCAGGAATTTGCAGCAACTTCAGTTGTGATTTTGTTGTTATCCTGCATCCCCCAAAACACATTGTTATTCATAAACAAACTGCGGTTTGCAATACCTGTGAACAGAACATTAAAATCAAATCCTTTGTATTGACAAGCTAAGGTTAGTCCAAAATTCAATTCCGGAACGGAAGGTTTACCCAATGGAATATAGTCCTGGCTATCGATGATCCCATCATGATTTTGATCGATGTATTTCACATCTCCGGGCTGTACTGAGCCATAGGATGATTTTGGATAAGCGTTAATATCGGTCTGATCTTTAAAGAACTTATCAGGACTTACCTGTAATCCCCATTGTTGCATAACGACCTGACCGGTTCGGTATTCCCATGGATTCATGCCCACCACCTCTTCCTGAGCAGTGATTTTGTTTTTCGCATACGAAGCATTTCCCTGAATGGTGTATGAAAAATCCCTGATTTTCTTGTTATGCTTTAAAGTCAATTCAAAACCTCTGCTGAGGACAGAACCACTGTTTTCGTATGGCAGATCCTGCCCGATAAAACTTGGAAGCGTATTCCAGCGTCCGGTAATAATCTGGGTGCGATCGTTTCTGAAAACATCCAGACCGAGGTCCAGTGTTTTTAGTAAACCAATCTCCAGACCAATATTGCTGTTTAATGACTCTTCCCAGGTAATGTTAGGATTTGCAATTCGGCCTTCGTAGGAACCATCTGTTCCAGCCGTGCCAAAATAATAGCCTCCACCCAAGTAGTATTTCTCCTCGAATGGGTAACGGTATCCAACGCCGATGTTAGAATTGCCTACTTTGCCATATGAACCTCGCAGCTTCAGAAAACTAACAACCGAATTATCTTTCAGAAATCCTTCGTTGGAAATCACCCAGCCTGCTGAAATCGTGGGGAAGAATCCAAAGCGGCTTTTGCTTGCGAAATTTTCTGATCCATTGTTCGCGAAGCCAAATTCAGCCGTGTACCGTTTGTCAAAAGTGTAAGTTACACGTCCGAATACGCCCTGATTACGGTAATCGGGATTGTCACCATCAACAGACATGCTTGATTGCATGTATTTCAAATCGGCAGCAAGGTGGTTTTTGCCTATCGTGTTGTCGTAAGCAAATCCGGCCATATAATTAAGCATCAACCCAAAACTGCTATCCCAGCCTGAAAAATTCAGATCGATACTTGAGCTTTCTCCAAATTGAGTATAACTGCCATCGGCATTTTGTTGGTAAACCGCATAATTTTGATTTTTTGAACGTCCATAAAACTTGGAAGCATCGAACCCGAACAATGCGTTGGCTGAAAGTCCCTTCAGAATCATATCCAGTTTTAAATCGGCAGTGGTAGTTCCCTGAATGTAACGTGCAAACCGATCCTGAAATCCAGTCTTGGCAATCATTCCATAAGGATTGTATTTATAGATTGCTGATCCCGCTATCGAATTGTCTTCGTTTAAAACGGGCATGGTTGGAGGCAATTTTGACAAGGCTGAAATGATAGTACCTGCACCGGTATTTGGCA
>CAISRK010000209.1 GCA_903887815.1 uncultured Bacteroidales bacterium
AACCATACCAAAATACCAGAAGCTGGCAGATATAAGCAGATAGGCTGAAATGGCCATGAAATCCCAGAAAAGCGGAGAATTAAAGTTCACCCACAGCGGACCTCTCGTATTCGGATAAGGGAAAATAAAGAAGAACAGCCATGAACGTCCCATGTGCATTAATGGAAACAGTGCGGCACAAAAGACAGCCACAACAGTCATCGCTTCAGCAGCCCTATTGATTGCAGTACGCCACTTCTGGCGTAAAATCAAGAGGAAAATCGAAAACGCAGTTCCTGCATGTCCGATCCCGATCCACCAAACGAAATTGATAATTTCATAGCCCCAGGCTACGGTACTGTTCTCTCCCCAGGCACCGATACCCTGAGTAAGCGTGATATAAATACTTCGGGCTCCCCAGGCCAGCATCAGTAAACTGATAGCCATTGCCACATACCACCATTTGGGGGTTTTGGCATCGATAGGTGCAAGAATTTCCTGCGAAATCTGACTGAGCGATTTGTCTCCGTCAATTAATCTTCCTCGTACGTCCGTTTTGTACATAGTCCAACCTATTTTCTTTGATTATTGATCAAGCATTTGTATTTCTTACTTTGGTCTGGTAACCTACCGACGGCAAAGTATGTAATTCTTCCAGTAAATGATAATTGCGCGGATCGGTGAAAAGCTTCGATATACGACTTTCCGGATTGGCCAGATCACCGAAAACAATTGCATTTCCAGGACACGACTGAGCACAGGCTGTTTTTATCTCACCATCAGCAATTGGACGGCCGTCTAATTTAGCCAATAGTTTTTTCTCCTGAATGCGCTGAACACACATGGAACATTTTTCAACTACCCCGCGAGACCGAACGGTCACATCAGGATTCAGCACCATCCGGCCTAAATCACTGTTTGAAGCGTAATCGAACTTAACGTTCTGCACATATTGGAACCAATTAAACCGGCGCACTTTATAAGGGCAGTTATTGATGCAATATTTAGTTCCGACACAGCGGTTGTATGCCATTTGATTCAAACCTTCTTCGCTGTGATTGGTTGCTGCCACCGGGCATACATTTTCACAAGGCGCATTTCCACAATGCTGACACATAACCGGCTGGAATGAAACTTTCGGGTTCTCCGGATTTTCCGAATAATACCGGTCAATTCGAATCCAATGCATAATCCTGCGATTACGAACCTGCTCTTTTCCAATTACCTGAATATTATTTTCAGCCTGACAGGCAACTGCACAGTTACCGCATCCGGTACACGAATTCAGGTCGATGGCCATTCCCCAATGATGCCCGTTAAATTCTGGTTCATTATACAAAGTAACCGCCTTGGCTTCATTTTCGGCTTTCGCTTCATTGCCCGCAACAGGATTCTTGATGTAATCATCCAAAGTTGTTTCACGAACAATCGGACGGCCTTCCATCAGGTAATGAGTTTGCGAAATGGCCAGTTCGAATATTTTTCCCTCGACCTTTTCAGCTTTTACTGAAGTCAGGTAATACTTTCGTGAACCGTTTTCAGTTCCGATATATGGATAAATGTTGGTTCCTGTTTTGTCTCCGACTTTTCCTGAAACTTCGCGTCCATAGCCCAAAGCAACCGAAATAGTATCTTTTGCTTGTCCGGGCTGAACAAAAACAGGCAATTCGAGGCCGTTTACTGAAATAAC
>CAISRK010000210.1 GCA_903887815.1 uncultured Bacteroidales bacterium
CGGCATGTTTCTGCTTCAGGCTGGCAAGCGTCATTTCAGCACGGTGGTTATAAGCAAAATCGACCATGGTTTGCTGGTTTTCGGTCTGCAGGGGGTTTAGTTGAATGTATTTTACCATCAGTCGTGTATCCGAAGGAAGTCCAAGTAAGGCATTTAACGATGTCAATGTGTTGATATAGGCGGTTTCGATATCCACTTTCTGAGTTTCGGCAGCCGACAGACGTACCTTAGTTGACAGTACTTCGTATTTTGTAGTTGAACCCGTTTCGAATTTCTTGTTTACAAAATCGAGGTGCTGCTTCAGGGTTTCGATTTGCTGGTTTTTAATTTTTATTGCTTCCTGGAAATAAACCAGTAAATAGTAATTAGCTGCCGTAACCAATGCCAGGCGTTGTTTTACAAGGTCGACATTTGCGGTTGCAATGTCTTTCGAAGATTCCTGGAGTTGGATGTTTTTTTCGGTTTTCGAAAAATCGTAAACTGTTTCCCTTACATTCAGGGTTGCATTCAGGTTATTTGCAGGAGCCATATCAAAAGAGCCCATTCCCGGTACTGAAATTGAAGGAACCGGTCCGATGCGGGCATAGCCTGTGCCAAAGTCGATATCGGGCAGGTGTGCCGATTTTGCAAGGCCTATGCCTGATTCGGCAAGTTGTATGGCTTCAGCTGCCTTTACTACCGTGGGATGGCTGGCAACGACCTGTTTCAGGATAACTTCCAGGGTTAGTGAATCCGCAATGTTTATACTGTCGGCCAACTGCTTTGCCTGGGCTGATGCATTTGAAAACCCGGCTGCAAGAAGCAGAATAAGCAAGGCTGTGTTTTTAATAACAGGTTTCATTAGTAAATCGTTTTGAATTTGAATTTATTCCTGTACATGTATTTTGGGTTCCTGTACAATGCTTTTCTTCCTCCTGCCCTTTAGCAGGAATACGGGAATAATGCTCACAATAGAGAACACAGCCGCCAAAAGGAAATCGTCATCCACACCCTGGATAAACGCCTGCTTGCTTAAATTTGACATTAAGATAGCACGGCTCTGACCGTCGGCAACCGATCCTACACTACCCAATGCTGTTGAAACATAGCCTCCTATATGTTGCATTACCGTTTGATACATGGGTGAATTTGGCTGGAGGGCTTCACCGTAAACCTGGGAGTGAAAAATAACCCGGGTAGTGAGGACTGTCGATAATATTGCAACTCCGAAACTTCCTCCAACCTGCCTGATAACATTCGAAAGGCCGGATGCCTGTGCCATTTTTTCGCGTGGTATACCGTACAACCCCAGCGCTGTTAAAGGGCCGAACATAATCCCCATGGCCAGTCCCCGCAAATACAAGGAGATCATAATATAGGAATGTTCAGTCATGAACGACATGGAACTGTTCAGGTAGAAACTGAACGTTAGTAACAATCCCCCGACAATGATAGGGATTTTGGCATTGATACGGTCGGCCGCAATACCGGCCAGAGGAGCGGCAATGCCTTGTATTAATCCGAGCGGAAGGAAAACCATTCCAGCCTGTATAGCAGTGTAACCCAAAGCGTTCTGCAGATAAATGGGGATAAGAAAAGTGCTTCCGAACATTCCAATCCCAAAAATGAAAGTAACAAGGGCTGTTATTCCGAAGTTGTAGTTTTTTAAGATGCGCAGGTCGATAAGCGGTTCGGATGCAGTAAGTTCACGGATAATAAATACAATAAATGCCAAGGTCGCTATAGCAAAACAAATTGTTATCTGGGCCGAATGCCACCCGCCGGAGTTTGTAGCGGCATTTCCTTCGGTGAGTGCATACAGTAATACCGGAAGGAAGATACTAACCGAAATAAAACCGATCATATCGAACGAACGGTGTTTCTTATTCCTGTATTCTTTCTGTATAATGCCTGTGGCCAACATGCCTGCAATCCCGACAGGGATATTCACATCGAATATCAAAGGCCAGCTGAAATTATCAACAAGGTAGCCCCCAATCAACGGACCGAACGAAACCGATGCAGCCGAAGCTATTGACCAGAATCCCAATGCAATACCGCGTTTTTCAGGCGGGAATTCGCGGGTAATAATTGCCATGCCAACCGGCATTAAGCATCCTGCTCCCAAACCCTGCACAACGCGGGCGGCAATAAGCATATCTTCGGTCGGTGAAATCCCGCAAAGAAATGAACCGAAGGTAAACAACAGCAGGCCTAAGAAATATACCCGTTTGTAACCAAACCTGTCGGCCAGCCAGGCCGAAGTAGGAAGCATTACTGCAAGCGAAAGCATATAAGCTGTAAGAACCCATTCGATTTTATCGAGTCCTACCCCAAACGAAGCCATGATTTTAGGTAAGCCAACATTAACAATGGTTGCATCAAGCACGGCCATAAATGTGCCTATCATCACATTCAGAAGCAGCCACCACTTATACCCCGGACTTGTAGTGTCGAATGAGGCATTCTGGCTGCGAACGAATGATATAAGATGCTTTATACCTGGTAGTCTGTGCATATACTGAATTAACGCGGGATTTTAAGAAAAGCCGACATCCCTGCAATGAGTTTCATATGGAGATATTTTGAGCTGTTATCTGATCCGGTAATAGAAATACGGATCGGAATGCGTTGGGTTACTTTGGTAAAGTTCCCCGAAGCATTGCTTGGCGGGATAAGCGAAAACTGTGCGGCCGTATTTGTAGCAATATAGGTTATCACACCGTTGAATGCCACTCCAGGGTATGCATCGACTGTAAATTCAACTTTCTTCCCAATGAACAAACCTGAAATTTTTGTTTCTTCGAAATAGGCTGTTACATACAAGGAATCGTCTTTGGTAATAGTATATATCGATTGACCTGGCTGGGCAATATCGCCCGGAAGCAGCCATCTTTTGGCGATGCGGCCGTTGGCCGGAGAATATATGCGTGTATTCCGCATCTGGGTTTGCAGGGTGTGGACTTGTGATTCGGCCAGGCTGATCGATCGCTTTGAACTTTCAATCATCGATTTACTTACATCAAGCTGGGCTTTGGTAGCTCCAAGCTGGGCCAAGGTTGTTTCGTATGCTTTTTTAAGGTGATCGAATTGCTCCTTACTGATCACATTGCCCTGCAACTGGACAGTTGCACGATCGAGGTCTTCTTTTGCTTTATCCACCGAAACTTCCTGTACATGCATGTTCATCTGGTCGTATTCCAGTTTGGCCATGGCTTGGTTCGTGGAGGCCTCGGCCTGCATCTTCGCAGCTTCAGCCTGCATTTTCTGTGCAACAAGGTCGGTACTGTCAAGTTCAACAAGCAGCAAACCGGCAGTAACCGAATCGCCTTCAACCGCATATGCCCTGGCAATGCGGCCCATCATCTTTGAGCTTACCGAAACCCTGTCGGCATCAATGTATGCATCATCGGTTTTTTCGAACTGAGTATAATTTTTGTACCATTTAAAGCCGAAAAATCCGAGGGCCAGAAGCACCAATGCCAGTGCTGTATATGCTCTTATTCTTCTTGCCAGTTTTCCTTTGTTTTCGTTTCCTGGTTCCATTCCTGATGGTTTAATCTGGTTATTTATAATATTTTGATTCATTGTATTTTAATCCCCTGATAAAAAGTGTTGTGAAATCGTGGAAAGCATTAACAAGTACTTCCAGTTCTTCCGGGGCCAGCTCGATGTATGGTTTTTGCTGGATAAGCGAGAACCTGAGGCCCTTCACTATGTTAAGGAATAAATCGGCATAGAGTTCTTCGTTTTCGCAATGAAACTGGCCGGAACTGTTGCCTATCTTTAGTATTTTAACAAGGAGTTTCTGCTCCTCCAGCCGGAACCGGAAAAATAATTCTTTCAACAGGGGCTTCACCTGTTCCGGTTCGGTTGAGCGGAATTTACTGAGGTTCATAAATTCCCTGAAATACCTCATCCGCTGGTCGATATAAACTTTCACCATTTCCTCCGGATTATCCAGTTCAGCAATTTTCTTTTCTATCAGTGCCGAAAACTCTTTTTGTTCCCTCTCAACAACCGCTTTGAATATCGCATCTTTATCCGTGAAATAGTAATATAAGGCCGCTTTCGACATGGAAATATCGTCGGCTATTTCCTTCATGGTTGTTTTCTCATATCCATAGAGCCCTAACCTGCGTTGGGCTGCCTGCAAAATAACTTCAATTTTGCCATGGGTTTCCTGGTTTTGTTCTTCCTGCTGCAATTTTCCTGAATTTGATATAATAACAACTATCTGACCATTTTGTTTAAAAGGTCAAAGGTATAAAAATAACTGATTGCTGACTCCTGATCGTACGATTCGTTCAAAGTAATGCAAGCAAGGATTAAAATACAGGAAAAGCAGGTTATATTATGCATGTAGCCTGTAACACCGGAACAGAGGTTCCATAACCCTTCGATGGTACAAATTAAATCGTTTCAGAAAGAAAATGATCTGTTAAAATCTAATAGCTGATCCCCCAGAACCAGGGTTCCTCGGCAGCCTTACGCTCTTTGATCTGTTTTTCGATAAGTTGCCGGTATTCGGCTGAATTGATCTTTTTACCCTTAATCTTTTGGGGAACGTTAAGTTCGGTTGTCAATGGTTTTAAGCCAATTTTATCAGCTGTCATAACAAGTGCACCGTTGTTTATATCAACCTCAAGTATAATTCCCGGCAGACCTGTAAAGCGGTCGGGACCAGCGCTTACAGGCATATCAAGAGCAAACCATGCCAGTGTAACCTGCTTCCGCAAGGTATCGGTCAGCGAAGCATTCATGCAGATATGACCGGCCACTTCTTTCATATCATTCAGGATTTTCCAGGCAGGAGGGACAATGGAGTCGTGCACGAGGTATGTTTTTCCAAGCATTGTAATTCCGTTATAAATTGTACGATCCCTGAAATTCTGCTTCATAAAGAAGGTTTCCTTTCGGTTGCTCCAGCCTTCCATTCCGGGTTCGGCTTCTTCCTCCGAATCTTCGTATTTCGATTCGGTGGCATTAAAATGCAGGAGTGTATACGACTTCCATTCCGAGCGTGTTCCCCACATGTACATCATGCGGTCGCGCTGGTTCTTGCTGATGTAATCAACCGAGGCCATCATCTTCGCCCAGTTTTGTGTTTTCAGGTACCGGATGGTTCCTTCAGGAGTCTGAGCATTAAGGATACCGGGTTTGAAGCCGAGCAGACAGATAATTGTAAAACTATATATCAGGATGTGTTTCTTCATTCAGTTAATTGGTTTGAATTATTGTGCAATTAATTTTTCGGACATTCAATTCATCGACCAATCATTACATGAACCGGTTCTTTTGAATTTTATTCTCAAACCCTTTCATGTTATAGGATAAACTCAACATGAAGTATCGTGCCAGGGTATTGGTTTTGCTGGTTCCAACTACATTTTTATATGCATACTGATCAATATCAACGTTTTTGTTGAAAATATCGAAGGCGGCTAAACGCATTTCGAATTTATTGTTTTTCCCGATAATCCTCCGCACCGATGCATTCCATAACGGGATTGACTGGTTGAAACCGTAATTGTCATTTTTATAAACCGAATAATTGAAGTTGCTTTCAAAAAACATTCGTGTGATAAACTGCCATTTTACGGAGGCCCTCATATTGTAACTGTAGTAATCCTGGTTGTGTTCCTTGTTTTTGTTATAGACGTTATTACTGAAATTGCCGTTGCCGCCAACAGTGAGTACCAATTTTGTCCCTGGTGTAATATTCAGGGTGCTTCCGATATAATAATTAACTGATCGTATTTCGTCGAGAGTATCATTTATGCGGGTCGGAGTATTTGATCCGTTCACACCTCCGTTTACATCGATAGTCAGTTTGGTTTTTATTATCGGGATACTCGACCATAACCAGGATCCCATACTGGTGCTTTGTTTCATGTTTTCAGGCGTCGAAATGGTAATCATACCCGTTTCGGAACCGAATTCGGTATGCTGGCTGTAAACAATAGGGTTGTTGGTTATCCCGTAATTTACATTAAAACCTATACTCGCAAACGATGACGGATTCCAGTACTGCATGCCGGTTTCGAAATTATGGGAGATTTCGGGAACAAGATCCGGATTTCCTACTACCTGGTAGGCGGGATTACTTGTATTCTTAATGGGTTGCAGATCGCTGAACTGTGGAGCCGAAATGTCGTTCGAGTAACCTAAATCCAGACGCATATTGTTTTTGAATTCGTAGTTTACGTTCAGGTTGGGAGTGTAGTTGGTATAAGGCTTGGTTATTTTATCATTGTCCCATGGCAAACCTTTGTCGAGCGAATAAAGCCCGGTGAGTTTCAGCTGCTGGGCGGCAATACCTATTGATGCGTTCAGCCCGTTGTTTGAATAGCGCAGCACGCTGCCTGCCCGGTTATACAAGGTAACCTGGTCGTAATACACGCTGAGGCTGTCGATGCGCACTTCCGACTGATTGGGATAAGCCTGCCGGTTGCTCCTGTTGGTCATTTGGCTGAAGTTGTAAAAGAATTCGAGGTACCATTTTTTTGATAAGGGCTCGGTATACAGTACACTCGATTTTATTTCAGATACATTTTTATCGGTACTAATCAGTTGCCTTATCTGCTCGGTAGGAGTTGTAGCCTCGAAGAACTTGTTAATGGAGTTATAGCACTCAGTTCCGTCGCCCAAATTGGTATTATATCCTCCGCTGATGGCAAACGATCGTCCTTTCTTTTTGAAGAGATGCCGGTAAATTGCAGCTGATGTAATTTTATACGACGATAAGTCGGTGCTGTTATCCAGTGTAAGGGTATTGAAGGGTTCCATGCTGTAATCGCTGAAACGCTGGTTGTTACTTTTCTGATTGGTACTGGTCGAAAAACGGAAATTGGCTTTTACAATAAGTTTGTTGCTCGAATCGAATTCCTGTTCAAAACGGGCTGCAACACTGTGGCTGGAGCGGAAATCAGAGTTCTGAAGGGTGTCGGTTTTGGTGAAAGCATTTTTCTGATCAATAAATGTCTTTTCAAAGTTTTTCTGATCAAAATTAAGTTGCGTCTGGTTGTAGAAATAGCTTGAGTTAAACTTGGTTCCTTTGTTGTTGTAATTAAAGTTGGTACCGGCACCATAATTCTCAGTGAGGCCTTTCCCGTCGTAATTGCTCACCGGCGAATCGTCGCTGCTGAAATAATACATTCTCCCCCCGTTGCGGTTGAAACCGAAGTCGCCGTTATCGAAATCATTAAACGAGTTATTGCCTTTGAACTCACCATAATCTTCCCAGTTTACGCCCGTTTGGTTAATATTATTTCCATATCCTATAAACGAGAGCTGCGACTTGTCGTTAAACCGATTATAGTTTCCGCGGGCAGCCAGTCGTTGTTCGGTGCCGGCAGCAACTGTAACTTTACCAAATGCACCTTTTTTATACTCCTCTTTTAACTCGAGGTTCATGGCCTTTTCTTTTGAGCCATCTTCCACTCCCGTGAGTTTCGACTGTTCTGATTTCTCGTTATAAACCTGCACTTTCGAGATGGCTTCGGCACCCAGGTTTTTGGTCACACTTTTAGGGTCATCGCCGAAAAAAGTTTTTCCATCCACATACATGCGGGTCACATCTTTCCCCTGGGTGCTGATGTTCCCGTCAACATCAACTTCGATTCCCGGCAAACGGCGCAGAAGGTCTTCAACTGTAGATCCGGGTGGGACTTTGAAGGTTGTGGCATCGTATTCAACAGTATCACCCTTTATCCTCAGAGGTGCTTTTGCCGCCCGTATAACTACTTCCATCAGCAATTGGGAAATCGGTTTCATTTCAATTGTTCCCTTGTCGTTAACCGGTGTAGCCGAAGGCTTTATGAGTCGTTGGATGGGCAAATAACTCATGTGCTGGGCTTTCAGCAGGTAATTGCTGTTTTTTACATTGGCAAAAACAAATTCGCCTTTATCGGTGCTGGATAAAAAATTAACAAGCGTCGAATCGTTGGCATTCAGAAGCATAACCGTGGCAAACGGGATTGGCACGTGCAGGGTATCCTGCAGGGTTCCTTTGATGGTTGTTCGCGAAGGTGTTTGCGCCTGGGCAAGACTGAATAAAGAACTGACCAGGATGAACAGAAAACAGGACTTAAAATTCATATATGCGATACATTAAAATTTGATTGATTATGTTTAATAACCGGCAATAAAAGTAACGACGAAAACCATATGTGAAGTATGTGAATATAATAAAAAATGTTAAAATCAAAAAAAATAAAATCCGGAAATGCAATAGTAAATGCGCTAAATGGACGATTTGGTTTATTTGACTGTTTAAACCTTTTTTAAAGTAAACGAAAAAGTGGATCCGACTCTGGCTGCACTGCGTACATTTATGGTTTGATCGTGTGCCTCAATAATATGTTTAACAATAGCCAGACCTAGTCCCGATCCTCCCTGGGCACGCGAACGATGTTTATCTACACGGTAAAAACGTTCGAAAAGCCTCGAAATATGCTGCTCGTCAACCCCTACGCCGTTATCGGAAATTTCGATCAGGTAGTTTTCGTCCATGTCGTAAAAACTTACCTTTGTTCGTCCGTTCTGAATTCCATACTTTATTGAATTGTCGATCAGGTTGGTAAAAACTGTGCGTATTTTTTCCTTATCAGCATTTACAATCATGTTGTCATTATACTCGGCTGCAAACATCAGCTTGATCTGGCGCTCTGAAGCCTTTGGCTCGAGAAACTCCATAACCTCGCGAACCAATGCCGTGACGGAGAAATTGGTAAGCAGGGGAGTAGCTTCACCTGTTTCGAGGCGCGAAATCACTTCAAGATCCTCAACAATAGTGATCATGCGTTCGATGTTCTTCTGCGATTTCTCCAGGTAGTTCAGATTTATGTTGGTATCGTGAATTCCGCCATCCATAAGGGTAAGTACAAAACCCTGAAGGTTAAAAAGCGGGGTTTTAAGTTCATGCGATACATTACCCAGGAACTCGCGGCGGTATACCTCCATTTTCTTCAGCTCATCAATTTCATCTTTCCGGTCGTTGGCCCAGTTTTCGACTTCCTCGTTTACTTTCCCGATTATATCGCCGTGAATGCTTGTAACATGTTCTTTTTTATCGTCCTTAGCCAGCTTCTGTTTGTGTATGGTTTTGTAAACCAGCTTAATGCGGCTGTAAATAAACCGCTCAAGCGAAAACCGGAGAACAAAATACTGTATTACAACAAGAACCAGGAATGCAAGCGGTACAAGTATGCGGAAATAGATTTTATTTTCTACACCTACGAAAACCAGGAATAATATTCCCGCCAACACCGAAAGGATAATGGATAGAATCAGGGCAAGCCGTCTCGGGGTGGTTTCGGACATCGGGATTTCGGATTTCGGATTTGCGAATTGGGATTTGTTATTTGCGATTTACAACGTACGATTTACGAGTTAAGCAGTTTGAAACATTATTCGTCATTCGTCAACTATAAATTAATTTACCGGGGATCGAACTTATATCCAACCCCTTTTATTGTTTTGATATGGTCGGTGCCGGTTTTTTCACGGATTTTACGGATATGTACATCGATAGTGCGTTCGCCCACAACAACGTCGTCATCCCAAACACGCATAAGTATATCTTCACGGGTAAATACTTTTCCCGGTTTGGAGGCAAGCATATTAAGAAGTTCAAATTCCTTGCGGGCAAGTTGTATCTCATTGCCATCAATAATTATAAGATATTTCTCTCTGTCAATGGTTATGTCGCCTGCTATTAGAACTTTTAAATTTTCTTCTACAACGGGAATTCTGCGCAGCAGGGAATTTACTTTACTTATTAATACCGACGGTTTGATGGGCTTGGTAATATAATCGTCGGCACCTGCATCGAGGCCGAGAATCTGTGTGAAGTCTTCGCTCCGGGCTGTAAAGAAAACAATAATGGTATCCTTAAGTTCTGGGAAGCGTTTTAATTCCTGGCAGGTTTCAATTCCATCCATCTCGGGCATCATCAGGTCGAGCAGGATAAGGTTTGGGATTTCTTTCTGCGCGATTTTCAATGCATCGCGGCCATTAAGGCTGGTAAGCACAGTGAACCCTTCTTTCCTTAGGTTATAACCAACGAAATCAAGTATATCTTCTTCATCGTCAACTAAGAGTATTGTGTATTTTGATTTTTCCATTTTATAAAATCTAGATTTGTTGCTACTAAAAAAAATATTTTTGAATTTTATCGGGTATGTGAATAGGGTGTTAACTGTCTGGATGAATGTGTTGGAGAATCAAGCATCCTTATTTTTCTAGAAATCTTCATTTTTCTTACTATGCTTTACTATATTGGCATCAAAATAGTAAATGAGCTCTTCTGCAACATTAAGAATATGATCTCCGGTGCGTTCGAGTTTACGCATAACTGACAGCGCATTGAGTATTAACATTATGTCATCAGGTTTTTCCTGAATCAGCTTACAGATTATAGCATTTGCATTGTTATTTGTTTTATCAAGTTTTTCATCCATCCCAAATAAATGGTTTACACTATTACGCTCGGAATTCTCAAACGCTTTCAATGATACATGTATCATATTTTGTGCTGTATAGAACATTTCGGGCAGGTGGGTTGCCTGTAAAATATCTTCAGGGACAGGGCCATCCAAACGCTCAGCAACTTTAGCAATTCCGTTAGCATAATCGCCTATCCTTTCGATATTATAATTAATTTTAAGTACCGAAAGGATGAAACGCAAATCAATTGCAACCGGGTTTTTCAACATAAGCACGTACTCACTGTCCATATCGAGTTTCAGTTCAAAGGCATCAACTCTTTTTTCATTCATACGTACTTCACGGGCCAGGTTTTTATCTCCATTCACCAGGGCCAGACGTGCCTTTTCCATCTGGTTGATAACCAGGGTCCACATTTGGATTAGGTCCGATTTTATTTGTTCAATATTGTTGTCAATTACGGTCATTTCTTTCAGCGGTTTAGGTTCTGGTTATTAGCATTGAACATACAACATTTCAAATCGTAGATCAGGTAAGGTTTCAACCGAATCTGCCGGTAATATAATTTTGAGTTCGTTCATCATCCGGATTTAGAAATATTTTTTTTGTATGATTATATTCAATCAGTTCGCCGAGGTATAGAAAAGCTGTTAAGTCACTTATTCTACCTGCCTGTTGGAGGTTGTGGGTAACTATTAGTATAGTGTAGGTCTTTTTTAACTCAAAAATGAGTTCTTCAATTTTTGCAGTCGATATAGGATCGAGAGCTGAAGCCGGCTCATCCATAAGTATCAGTTTAGGTTGTACAGCGAGGGCCCGGGCAATGCAAAGACGTTGTTGCTGACCGCCTGATAACTCCAGGGCTGATTTCTTAAGAGATTCTTTAACTTCGTCCCACAGTGCCGCCTGTTTTAATGAATGTTCGACTGTTTCTTCGAGTATTTTTTTGTTATTTATTCCATTAACTCTCAAACCATAAGCAACATTCTCGAAGATAGATTTTGGAAAAGGATTTGGTTTCTGAAACACCATCCCTACGTTTTTACGCATTTCATCAAGCCTTACATCATCCGAGTACACATTCTGACCATTTACAGTAACCATCCCTTCAAGTCTGAATTTCGGTATAAGGTCATTCATCCTGTTAAAAAGGCGTAAAAATGTTGATTTACCACACCCTGAAGGACCAATTAATGCCGTAATTGTATTTGGTTCGAATGTAAGATTTATATTTTTCAGTGCCTGAAAATTATTATACCAAACATTTACATTTTTTGCTTCTGCTTGAGTCATTATTGGGTCGTTTAGGCTTTTATGCTTTAAAGTGTTAATGGAGTCAGGTATTTAGGGCATTGGATTTTCCGGATTGTAAGGTAAAAGTCCTGATCCGGATTGTTAAAAAGTAACCTATTCTTTCTTTGCATTTCATTCTTAACTTTCAGAGTCAGACCATTTTATTTTTTCTATTAATCCTCCGGCGCAAAAGGCTGGCTGAAAAATTAATTATCAATACCATTGTTACAAGTACCAAAGCCGTTCCGTATGCCATTGGTCTTGTTTCTTTCATATTTGTTCCGCTGGTTGCCAAAACATATAAATGATAAGGCAGGGCCATAACCTGGTCACTCAAACTTTGCGGAAGCCGCGGCAGGAAATAGGCTGCAACAGTGAACAGGATTGGAGCTGTTTCACCCGAAACCCTTCCTATTGAGAGGATCAGTCCGGTGAGAATATTCGGGAAGGCAATTGGTAAAACAATTTTTTGAATCGTCTGTATTTTTGTGGCCCCCAATGCATAGCTTCCTAACCTAAGTCCATCATCAACACTTTTTAAAGCTTCTTCGGTTAACCGGATTACAACAGGCAAGGCAAGCAGTCCTAAAGTCATTGAACCTGCGAGTATGGAGTCGCCAAAACTAAGGTAATTAACAAACAATGCCATCCCGAATAAGCCGAACACTATGGATGGAACCCCTGCGAGGTTATTGGTCATCATTCTCAGAAATTTCTTCAACCAACTTTCACTAAGGTATTCATGAATATATATACCCGAAAGTACTCCTATCGGGAAAGCAAATATCATGCTACCTAAAACCAGACAGGCTGTCCCAACAATAGCCGGAAAAATTCCTCCTTTAGTCATTCCGTCTTTGGGCATTGCTGTAAGAAACTCCCAGCTTATTACACCTATACCCCTGATAAAAATAAACCCCAGAATAATAACCAGAATGGCAACCACAATGAAACTTAAAGTTCCAATAATGATAAATGCTGTTTTCTGTTTTAATTGTTTAGTGTTCATCCTGGTTAGGATAGTTTTTTGATTATTGTTATTTATTTAGTATTCACTTTTTTCTACCACTTATCAAATTCTGCTTTTAACTGCTTTTCAGGCTCTCCTGCTTCTGTTCCGTATGATTTCAACGGTGAAGTTGATAATTATCGTAAAAAGAAAAAGTATAATTGCAAGGGCAAATAAGGCTTTGAAATGAAGACCCCCCATAGGCTGTATCACCCAGCTCGGCAGCAATAGTGGCCGGGATGGTTCGCGTAGGCTGTAGGAAAGATGTTGGAATATTGGATGAATTACCCGTTACCATGAGTACCGCCATTGTTTCCCCTATTGCTCTTCCCAAACCGAGAATGATTGCTGTTGAAATACCTGATTTTGCGTAAGGTATAGTAACACGAACAATTGTCTGCCATTTTGAAGCACCCAGTGCCAGGCTGGCTTCCTTGAGTTCTCGGGGAGTTGAGCGCAACGAATCTTCTGCAACCGTTACTATAGTCGGAAGTGCCATAATGCCAAGTACTATGCTTCCCGCAAGAACAGTTTCCCCTACATCGAGCCGGAATAATTGCTGAATAAGCGGCACCAGTACTACAAGCCCGAAGAAGCCATATACTACCGAAGGTATACCGGCCAGCAGTTCAACAACAGGTTTGAGGATGTTACGCATTCGTACTCCGGCAATTTCCGACAGAAAAATTGCTGTAGCCATTCCAAATGGAAGTGCAAAAAGTATAGCTCCCAGTGTAACCATAAGGGTACCGACTATCATAGGCCATATGCCAAATTGCGGGATGGGTTTGGTGGTAGGATACCAG
>CAISRK010000211.1 GCA_903887815.1 uncultured Bacteroidales bacterium
CCCTTTGACAAACTCGGGTTTCATTTTAACAATTTTCTCGCGTATCTTCTTCCCCATTGCCTTTCGCAATTCGTCGGCTTTTCCCTTGCTGAAACCGGCAATTTTCTGCGAAAGCAACATAACCTGTTCCTGGTAAACTGTAATACCATAAGTTTCGTGCAGGATTTCCTCCATGATAGGCAAATCGTACGCAACCACTTCCCTGCCGTGTTTACGGGCGATGTAGTTTGGGATATATTTCATCGGGCCCGGGCGGAACAGTGCGTTCATGGCAATAAGGTCCTCAAACTTATCGGGTTTCAGGTTCTTGAGGTGTTGTTTCATCCCGCCACTTTCAAACTGGAACGTTCCGTCAGTATCACCACGCTGGTAGAGTTCGAATGTAGCCTGGTCGTCGAGGGGGATTGCATCCACATCCACTTTCTCACCGTGGTTTTCCTGGATCATCACCAGCGCATCCTTCAGGATGGTAAGGTTCTTCAAACCCAGGAAGTCCATCTTGATTACACCTGCCGATTCAATAACTGTGCCTTCAAACTGGGTTACCCACAAAGGCGAATCCTTTGCAATGCAAACAGGAATCAGGTCAGTAAGATCTGTCGGGGCGATAATGATACCGGCAGCGTGAATTCCCGTTCCGCGGACCGAGCCTTCAAGTTTTTCGGCAAGTTCGAGCACCTGTTTCTGCAATATCAGCGATGCATCGCTGCCGGAATAGTTATAAATCTCCCTTATCTTCCGGATATTGTCCATATCCTCGCTGCGAAGTTCTTCCTTAGCATCGAGCGAATCGGCACCGTCGCGGGCAGTCAGCGGGGCTGTGAGAACCCGTTTCAACTTAATTCCCGGTTTATCGGGCACAAGTTTGGTAAGGTAATTGCTTATACTCAGGTCGAGGTCGAGAACCCTGGCAACATCCTTAATGCTGCTTTTTGCAGCCATGGTGCCGTAGGTAATGATCTGCGCCACCTGGTTCTGGCCGTATTTCTGCACTACATAGTCGATCACTTTCTGACGGCCCTGGTCGTCGAAGTCCGTATCAATATCAGGCATGCTGATACGCTCCGGGTTGAGGAAACGTTCGAACAGCAGGTTGTATTTCAGCGGATCGATATTTGTAATAGCGATGCAGTATGCCACAACGCTCCCTGCAGCCGATCCCCGCCCGGCGCCGATAAACACATCCATATCGCGCCCGGCTTTTATAAAGTCGCTTACAATTAGGAAGTAGCCGGCAAAACCCATATCATGAATGGTCTGCAGCTCAAAATCGATACGTTCAATTAACTGGGGTGTAATATCGCTATAGCGAAGTTTGGCCCCGACATAGGTTAGATGCTTGAGGAACTCCCACTGGTTGCGGACATCGGCCGTAATTTCCTTTTGCTGTCCGGGAGCATCAACCCTATCCACAAACAAGGATGTATTATGGATGTTAAACTGCGGCGGCACAGGGAAATTCGGCAGCATAATATCGCGCTGCAGCTTAACTATTTCGACCTTGCTTACAATTTCGTTTGTATTATCAATAGCTTCGGGCAGATCCTCAAAAAGGGCATTCATCTGCTCGGTGGTTTTAAAGAAAAATTGGTCGTTGTAGAATGAGAAGCGCCTTCCTTTAACTATCATTTCATCATCGCCATATTCGCGGAAAGTCGGGGTGCTTTGTTTCTCACCTGTATTTACACAAAGAAGTATATCGTGTGCATTAAAATCGGACTGCTCAACATAATGCGAATCGTTGCTTGCAATCATTTTCACATTGTATTTTCGCGCAAGGCGCTGCAAAATAAGGTTTACTTCGTTCTGCTCCGGGATCTCATGGCGTTGAAGTTCAACATAATAATCCTCCCCAAACAGATCGAGCCACCACTTAAATACTTTTTCCCCCTCAGCCACTTCACCTCAAAAAGGAACTTGCAGCAAGTATCGCCCAGATCGGAGAGCACACGTCTGAACTCCAGTCA
>CAISRK010000212.1 GCA_903887815.1 uncultured Bacteroidales bacterium
CTGGATTTTTACATCATCAACAGCAAATGCATCAGCCCATGTGGCCATATCATTATAATGGAAAGCGAATTTAACTGCGCTGAGTCCACCATTTCCTGAAAGTGAGGAAAGATCGATATCTTCATTAACCCATCCTGTTGCATCTGCAGCAAGAGTTTTCAGAACTGTCCATGTGGTTCCGCCATTGGTTGTATATTCAACCGTAGCTGCTCCACCCCATTCGCCGCCAAAATAACGTGCAAAAGTCAAATGGAAACCACCTGCAACGGTTAGGTCGAGTGTTGGTGTGATAAGATAATCACAGCAAGCATCAACATCAGCAGGATATTCATCATCGTCAGTCCATGCATACTGGGTATGAGCAGGAACTATTAAAGTACCGGCATAAGCAGTATTACGTAAGTGCCAGCCATAAGGATTGTTCGATGTTTTCGACCAACCGGTAGCAGGGAATGGAGTTGCTGTTTCAAAATTCTGATCAAGAATAGCGAACAAAGCAGGCTCCCATGTAGCTTTTAAACTACGGTCGTTTACGAAAAGATTACGCGGTACATACTTTGAATCTTCAAGAACGATATCGATAGTTTTGTTAGCTGTGATGTTGTAGGTCCAAACCTGGGTTGTATAGTTCTGGAAACTTACGGTAATGGTATAATTGCCTTTCAGAACGGTTTGTGTAATAGTTCCTGATGCAGGAACAGTTACTGTAAATACGTCATAAGGATAATCGGTTCCTGCAAAACGTACAGTTGCACCAACTGCAGGTACCATGTTACAAACAAGTTTTACGTTGACTGTAACGTCGAATTTCATCTTATGAGGAACAACATTGGTATAAGCAACCTGCGATGAGTCACCGTTTGTATAGAATGCCCTGATTCCGTAAGCATAAAATCCCTGTGCAAGTGAGCTCCATGCTGTACCGGCATCGGTATAGGTATTTACAGTGAGGTTCGGGCTTAACAGTGTGAATACACCTGTACCTGGCAAAGCATTGTTCGGGTTGAACCCTGCTACGCGGTAAAGCTTGTATTTGGTAAGCGATTCAGGAGCGAAATCGAGAGGAGCTACTATGTCAGCATCCATTTCGTATCCACCAACTGTATTTGGGGTGGCCATCGAAATCTGTCCTTTGCTGTTAAGTTTGCTAGCCTGCATTTCGGCACTTGCTACTGGAGCATCACCTGGCATAACCGGTCCTTCAACAATAGCATGGATCATATAATCCTGGTATACCGAAAGAACCCATCCGCCACCGTTGGTAACGAATTTCGAATAGCTCTTATATGCTTTTGGCAATGATTCGTCAACACCTATAGGAGTACAGTTAGGATCGCCCTGGTTTTGAACCATTACAACATAAAAACTGCCTGACGTAATACTCGATGAAGTATTTACCGTAATCCAGCCGGTGGTCGAAACGGTCGTAACTACATCGCTGCCAACCTGTGTTCCAGGTAATCCGCCAACTCCGTCATCCTTCAGAATTTTGGTTGTAAAAGTTGAGCCGATAATATTTCCGCCAACCGGGAATGAGCCGGTGCCTACATAGAAACGTGCGCCTTTAACAAGAGCAGGATATCCTTTAGGAGTAAATTTAACAGCAATCATATTGCCTGGCAGTGTCCATGCAGCATAGTTTTCGGCTGAACCGTCATCATACAGCATTTCATACGGGCCGCCTGGCATACACCAGTTAACCACGCACTGTGTATCCGTAGCATTTACAGTTGCGTTTGCACAACTTGGAGCATACGGGGTTTCGCACATCGTGACACTAAGAGGGGTAGTTAAACCACCTGTAGCAACTATACCAGGTCTGGTAACTGTTTGGTACTGAGCTAAGGTGAAAACAACGGAATACGTACCCGGACCGGTCGATAATGAATAATTACCGTTATCGTCGGTCAATGCCAGGCCGGTGGCAGGAACGGTTGTTACCATTACACCCAGTATTGGGTCGCCTGTGTTGCAATCCGTTACTTTACCGGCGATTATAGCACCAATAGATGTAAACGACCAGGTGGGAACAGTTGTTGCATCGCCGACTGCGTTGTAAGGAACCACTTTCCAATAGTACTTTGTATTATAGGCCAGACCTGCCGGAGTATAGGTAGTTCCGGGTTGTGTTGAAACCAAAGTAGTTGGATTTGCTGTTGTTCCGAAGTATACCTTATAACCGGTAGCCAGCCAGCAGGTTGGTGCTGTCCAGCTCAGGGTAACCGGAAGGTTAACACCTGTTGCATTATTGGCTGGTGCACCTATTGCAGCAGCTGAAGGAGCAGCTGGTACGCCCACTATAACGTCATCAATAAAGCAGTTGGTACCATAGTTGGTAGTAAAATTTAAAACAAGGTAACTGGTAGTACCGGTAAATGATACTGGAACTGGGAATGAATACTGGTACCATCCTTCAGTAGCAACAACAGGAGTCAGCGTTAAATCGCGGTAGATTGTGCCCAGGATGGTAGCACCGGTTGCTGAGGCTGTTGTATTGATGCTAACATCGAGCTTGTCAGTGGCTCCATAGAAATAATCGCGGTACATCCATAAGGATATAATGTTGCCGCTTCCAGAGGGCAGAGTCTGGGCACCGCTTATGAGAGCAGCGCTGCCTGAAACGATGTTCCAGGAATTATACATCACCATACCTGCACCTGAATGAGGTGCGCAAGTCGGAGTAGTACCAGCTGTAACACGGGAAATACCTGTGCCCGCCACAGTCCAGCCGGAGGGAGGAAAAGTTGCACCATCATAACTTTCGCAAATATTCTGTGCGAAAATTGCTGAGGTCAGTACCAACATAAAAAGCAATGTAACGAGTTTTTTCATACTTTTTTTTCTTGCTTTAGTTAATAATTAATGGATTTGTTAATTTAAGTGATTTTACCTGATCTGTATGCGTTATCACCTGAACGCATTAAGCTTATTCCTTGTTGATGTAGATCGAAGTTTTTGCTGTTTTTCCCTGTTTTTTGAGAAGATTTAAGTTAATACCTATGCGTTGCTTATTACTATGTTAACTCTTACTTTATAAAATCAAACCCTATTAATATTCAAATGCAAAAATAAATAATTTTGAAAACCCAAACATTCTGTTTCCAAATTTTTCATTTTCTGCACGTATTTTACAAAGGACAACTACCTAATATCAATAAACTTAACCACGCAAATCACATCAAAATAAACCCCGAGATTGACCTCTGCTTTTATGGTAATGACACGCTTGTTCCATTTTACCCCTACAACGGAGAAAGAAATATTTCTTATTCAGGAAAGCGTTTCGCACCGGATTTTTTCTCTTTTTCAACTTACTATATTGACAATTTCCCAATTGTC
>CAISRK010000213.1 GCA_903887815.1 uncultured Bacteroidales bacterium
ACACTCTTTCCCTACACGACGCTCTTCCGATCTCCGAAGCCAAGCCCCTCGTCTTTCTCCTTGCCTTCGTTAGTCCTTCGTCCCTCGCCCCTCATCCCTTCCAGAAACGCCTGCGCCATCGCAAATCCAGCTGCCGCCCCGATTGCCCCAGCGCCACGGGTGATCATTGTAATAATAGCATGGCAGGTATCGCGGAATGCGTTTGCTTCGTATATCTCAAAAGAAAAAGGCAGTTTATTCTGGTCGATCATACTTACTATACCCGTTTCGTCATCCATCCAGATGGTGCGGTAATGTGATCCGGCTACTTTCATTGGAGTGATTTTAGCTGGTTAACGGCAATCCAGGCCAGAAGTCCCATTCCGATTTCCAGACTTCTCTCGTCGGCATCAAACTCCGGAGTGTGTAGGTTGCGGATAGCAGGCCATTCAGGATTTTTCACACCTAAACGGTAAAAACAAGCCGGGATAATATGCGAGTAATATGCAAAATCTTCAGCAGTCATACGCTGATCGAGTTCGACAACATTTTCGCTCCCAAGATATTGCTGTGCCAGTGCTTTGGCCTCGGAGGTTGCAAGGTCGTCGTTTACTAGGAACGGGTAGCCATGATCGATAAACACGGTGCATGACCCTCCCATGCTTTCGGCCAGGCCACTGGCAACCGATGCGATTTTTTCGTGTGCTCGTGCCCGCCATGGCTCGTCGAAGGTGCGGAAAGTACCGTCGATTTTTACTTCCGAAGGGATAATATTGGTGCGGCCATCGGCAATAACCCGTCCAAACGAGAGAACGGTTGGTACTCCCGGAGGTGCCGAACGGCTTACAACCTGCTGAAGGGCAACAATAATATGCGAAGCAATTAATACGGGATCAATATTCAGATCTGGTGTTGCGGCATGGCCGCCGCGGCCTTTAACAGTAAGGTACACTTCATCAGTGGAAGCCATATACCGCCCGGCTTTGAACCCAACTTTTCCTGCTTCAAGTGTAGGCAGAACGTGTTGCCCGTAAATACGTGCCGGTTCAGGATTCCTTAACACCCCATCCTTTATCATAGCCAGCGCGCCACCTGGGAATTTCTCTTCCGAAGGCTGGAATATCAACCTGATGGTTCCTGTAAATTCATTTCGCAGTTCATTCAGGATTTTCGAAGCCCCAAGCAACGAAGCCATGTGGACATCGTGCCCACAGGCATGCATTACCCCAGGGTTGAGCGATTTGTATTCGCAATGGTTCAGTTCATTTATTGGCAAAGCATCCATATCGGCCCGCAGCGCCAGGGTGGTTGTTTGCGGCTGCGGGCCTTCGATTCGGCCAACAATGCCGTTACCGCCCACATTGCGTGTGAATGGAATACCATAACTATCGAGTGTGGAACATATAAAATCGGCGGTATTAAATTCCTTTTCCGACAGCTCCGGATTTGCGTGCAGATGTCTCCGGATTTGTATGATGCCGGGCGCATACTCAGCGGAAAGTGCTTTTATTTTTTCGCTTAAAGAATTATTCATAAAATGATTTTAAAATCAGTATTAGTATCACTATTCAATTTTGAAACAGATCTTTCACAACCTGGTTAATATCGATAACATTCTTTCGGCTGAGAACACCTGTATTTAGATCTGGTTCATTTTTACTTTTATACTTTCACCGGGTTTGAGGACCTTTAAAATGCCATCCTGTTTGAACCATACTTCTTTATTCCCTTTCGGATTAACAATTGAATTGTTTTTTGTAATGAGTGCATTTAATGCGAGCTGATAATCAATAAATTCCCCGCATCCTACATACCAGATATCTTTTCGATGACCAATTTGTTTGCAGAAATTACTGATCTCCTTCCACCTTTTTTCGTCTTTGAACTCCCAGGAATGTCCCCAGACAAGGAAAACAGAGAGAGTATTGTTGTTGAGTGATAAATATTTATCTAGCAATCCTAGTGCTTTACTGTCGTGACAAGTGGGACGCCACAACAAAAAAGTGTCAGGCAGATTAAAAGTGTACGTGTCGCCGACAGTCCTGGCATTTGTAAGACCTGTTTTGCTGATCAGTTTTGCAATATGCTGATTCGAATTACCAAAAGGGTAGGCCATACTGCGAATCTTCCTTTTTGTAAGTTTACTCAGGGCAGCAATATCTGTTTCAACTTCCTGCAAAATGTCTTCATCCTTCAGGTTTTTGAAATCCTTGTGGGTTGAACTATGAGCAGCTATTTCATGATTTTTATAAACAGACGTTAACGAATCTTCAGGCAAATATTTGTAAACAAGCGTATCTCCGTTTTTTTGCGGCCATACCTGAGTGGTCCCCAGAAATCCCGAATTCAGATTGAAAGTTCCGACAATATTATTTTCATCAAATAATCTGATCAGTTTAATATCATCAACTGTACCATCATCATAACTCATAATGAGCGCTTTCACATTTCCGTCGGGATAAACAAAATAGAAACCACTTTCCTTTACCAGGAAACTTGTCAATATACTGACTGAAAGCACGATACCAAAAGCAAATGTCAGATATTTAATCTTCTTCATGTGTAAATCATTTCTCAAATTTCAATCCGGAGAAATTCCAGCTCCTAATGGCCAGGATTACTCTTAAGCATCAGGCAAACGACTGCATATCGCATAATTTCTTGTAAACTCCCTCAACTGCAATGAGTTGCTGATGGGTGCCACGCTGTATGATCTGCCCTGCATTTAATACAACTATTTCATCGGCGTGCTGAATAGTCGACAG
>CAISRK010000214.1 GCA_903887815.1 uncultured Bacteroidales bacterium
AGGTGCAACCTTTCTGTGGGTCTTGTTCATTTTCCCGTGCATTTGATTGATCAAATATAGTCATAATTACCTGGCGAACAAGACCTTGTTATTTAAACAGCAGACCCTAATTAGCAAATTGTTAATCCATTTAATAATCTATTATTCGCGAACGATCATGAAACGTACTGTACAATTTATCATCATTCCTGTACTGCTTTTCAGTTTATTCTTTATATACGGATGCCCTGTTGGTATCGATTATCCTCCTGACGAACCCGGTACAGTGAAAATCGATAAAGCCCTACTGGGCACATGGACATGTACAATGGACACCTGCAGCGATTTACAGGTAGTAAAGGTTGAAAAAAATGATGATTACAGCTATACCATTGAAGTACTTGCGAAAGGTTCAATGTATTCGGTCAATGATGATAAATTCAAAGGATACGTTACAAATATTGATGGCAAGGATATACTTTATGCTCATGAAGAGTCCACCGGGAAGTATTATAACTATCATTACCTTGTATCGGGTAATAAACTGACACTTTATGATGTAAGCCTCCTGGTTGGCGGTATTGATGCAGCAACATCAACACAGGCCTTCCGCAACGAAATATCAGCTTCCATCAAACTGGAGGGATTTCTAAAAGAACCACTCTATTTAAAAAAGAATTAGCCTGAACCTCACTTCCAAACGTACGACTTTTTCCTATCTATGTGTATCACTATAAAAAAGAAAGCACCATTTAAGAATATTGGTTTCTTCGTTATAATTATTACGTTCAGTTATTTTACCACTTTCATTTCATCTACCAGGTAACCGGCACCGGCAAATTTATCGATGATAAACAGCACGTAACGGATATCTACACAAATGGTACGTTGCAGTTCAACATCAAATTTAATATCGCTGCTCATTGCCTCGGAGTTCCCGTCGAATGCAAGTCCGATAAGTTCCCCGTTGGCATTTATAACCGGGCTTCCCGAATTACCGCCCGTTATATCGTGCGTTGTAAGGAAACAGACAGGCATAATCCCATTAACCGAATATGGACCAAAATCCTTGTTCCTGTATAATTCTTTCAGTTTGGGTGAAACAATAAACTCCTCGTTTGTGGGATCTTCCTTTTCCATGACACCTTTTAGGGTAGTGAAATAATCAGCATTAAGTCCGTCGGCAGGTTTGTACGATTTCACAGTTCCATAGGTTAGGCGCATCGTACTGTTGGCATCAGGATAAAAAACCGTTCCCGGGTTCATCTCACGCAAACCAGCCAGGTAGTTGCGGCGTGCAGCAGAAAATTTATCTTCCTCAATCATTTGCGACAGGCGGGCAATCATATAAGAGGCAATAAATGAATTGGCTGCAACATAAGCAGGATCTTTCTCAAGGGTTTTCTTTTTCGGGTGATCGAGGTATTCATCAAGGCTGGCTTTTGAAGCAAAGATGGAATTATCGAAAATATAGTCAACATACCTGGCGGTATTTCCTTTAAACTTCTTCCGTATCGCAGAATAGCACTCGGGTATATAAGCCGCTGCCACATTTTCCGAATACAGATCCAGCATGTTTGTCAGCAATTCCTTTTCAAGAGCCGGGTTGAATGTTTTATAAAATTTCTCAGCTCTCACCCTGTTCAGGTCGACCATTTCATTAAAATCGGCCGAATCGAATCTTCCAGCCAGTTCACCGGTCTGGAATGCAATGAACAAGATCCGTGCGCCCATAAGCAATTCCTCGATGTAAACCTTGGCCTCATTGGCTCTGCTATCGGCGGCCGACTTGTACAAGGTTTTAAAATCACTGATAACATTACCATATTTCGCTTTTCGAAGTGTGTCGAGGCTTACCCAATTTTCAAAATCATCTTCTGTATTTTTTTTATCGGCACTCACATTAAGCCTTCGCAACGCTTTGCTTTCCTGCAGCGATTTCTTCCAGAAGTTGGCCAGGTATGCATAATCGCTTGCATATGCGATACGGGTGGCATCGTCGGTATCCCTATATTTTTTCATAACTTCCATCTTGGCCCATTTGGCTTTGATATCAGCAGGATTGCTTTGGGTAAGTTTCTCGTCGATTCCATAGGAGGTAAGGTAACGGTCGGTGGCGCCCGGATAGCCGAGTATCATCGAGAAATCGCCTTCTTTTACACCGGCTAACGAAACAGGGAGGAAATATTTAGGGTCATACGGCAGGTTGTTTTTCGAGTATTCAGCCGGTTTCCCCTCGGCGCCTGAATAAACCCTCAGCAAGCAGAAATCGCCGGTGTGGCGGGGCCACATCCAGTTGTCAGTATCGCCTCCGAATTTCCCGATTGATGAAGGAGGGGCAGCTACCATACGGATATCGTTAAATGTTTCGTAAACAAACATATAGTATTCATTGCCTTCGAACATACTCTCAACCGACACTTCATATCCCGAGTTGGTTTCGGTTTCCTCAATCAGCTTATCCGAAGCCTTTTGTATTAACTGTCCACGCTCGCCTTCCTCCATACCGGCTGTTACATCAGCCAGTACCCGGGCAGTAACATCTTCCATACGGATAAGGAACGAAACCGTTTTCCCTGCTAACGGGAGTTCTTCTTCGGGTCTCATTGCCCAGAAACCATTTGTAAGAAAATCGTTGTTTACTGAACTCTGTCCGGCAATATCATCATAGCCGCAATGGTGGTTGGTAATAAGCAAGCCTTTTGCCGAAATTATCGACCCCGTGCATCCTCCGTGATCGAGCGAGATGATGGCATCCTTTATACAAGCCTGGTTTACGCTGTAAATTTGCTCAGCCGAAAGTTTAAGACCCATCTGCTGCATTGCCCCAACATTGTATTTGCTTACAAGCATGGGAAGCCACATGCCTTCGTCGGCCCGCAACGACATTCCCCGGAGGAGGATGAGAATAAATAAAACAAAAATTCGGGTTGGTTTCATAAGGGCAAAGATTATAATTTACGATGAGCGATTTACAATTTAATAAGAACGATTTACCATAAAACGGAATGTGTTATTCATGAAAATACGAATGACAATTTACAATTCTCATTCGTATTTCGTCATTCGTAAATCGTAAATATTAGTAAGTTCATTACTAAAGAAGCTACTTCGACATGCGTTTCCTCTCGTGTTCCTTGAGGTAAATTTTGCGCAGACGCATCGACTTGGGTGTAATTTCAACCATTTCGTCGATTTGTATATACTCCAGTGCTTCTTCAAGTGTAAACTTGACCGCCGGCGGCATACGCACTGCTTCGTCCTTTGCTGTCGTACGGAAGTTGGTCATTTGTTTTGCTTTAGAAATATTTACTCCCAGGTCGTTGTCGCGGGAGTTTTCGCCTACGATCTGGCCTTCATAAATTTCGTCGAATGGTTCAACAAAAAAGCGGCCGCGATCGGTAAGTTTGTCAATACTGTAGGCTGTTGCCATACCGGTATCGATGCTTATCAATACACCTGCCAGGCGCTGTGGCAAAGGCCCTTTCCAGGGTTCAAAAGCTTTAAAACGATGCGCTATGATAGCTTCGCCGGCAGTGGCAGTTAATACTGCATTACGCAGACCTATAATACCTCGTGATGGAATAACGAACTCCAGGTGAAGCAGGTCGCCTTTTGGATTGATCCCCAACAATTCGCCGCGGCGCTGTGTTACCAGTTCAATAACTTTTCCCGATACTTCCATTGGGGTATCGACGATAAGTAATTCGATAGGTTCGCATTTTACACCGTCAATTTCTTTAATAATTACCTGCGGCTGTCCCACCTGTAACTCATAGCCTTCGCGGCGCATGGTTTCGATAAGGATCGAAAGATGAAGAATACCGCGGCCAAAAACAATAAACTGGTCGGATGAACCGGTTTCCTCCACACGTAAGGCGAGGTTTTTCTCAGTTTCTTTTGTAAGCCTCTCGCTCAGGTGGCGCGATGTAACGAATTTGCCTTCTTTACCAAAAAACGGTGAATTGTTGATGGTAAAAAGCATGCTCATGGTTGGCTCATCAATATGAATCTCGGGCAAACGCTCCTGGGTTTCAGGATCGGTAACTGTATCGCCGATATCGAAACCTTCGAGGCCGACAAGGGCGCAAATATCGCCTGAGTGAACCGAAGTAACTTTTACGCGGCCAAGACCGGAAAAGGAATATAATTCTTTTATTTTTGAGCGGGTTGAGGTTCCATCCCTTTTAAGGAGAGCAACACTCATTCCTTCTTTAACTTCACCGCGCGACACACGACCTATGGCAATACGGCCAACGTAGGAACTGTAATCGAGCGATGTGATCTGCATCTGCAACGGGCCTTCGGGAATCGGCGCCTCGGGAATATATTTTACGATTGCATCGAGTAAAGGAAAAATATTATCGGTTTCTTCGAGCCAGGTGGTATTCATCCATCCCTGCTTGCTTGAACCGTATATGGTTTGAAAATCAAGCTGTTCGTCGGAAGCTTCGAGGTTAAAGAACAATTCGAATACCTGCTCCTGGACTTCGTCGGGACGGCAATTCTCTTTGTCCACTTTGTTGATTACCACAATTGGTAATAATCCCAGTGACAGAGCTTTTTGAGTAACAAAACGGGTTTGAGGCATTGGGCCTTCAAATGCATCGACAAGAAGCAGTACGCCGTCGGCCATTTTCAATACCCTTTCCACTTCACCGCCAAAATCGGCGTGACCTGGGGTATCAATAATATTGATTTTTATACCTTTATATTCAACCGAAACATTCTTCGAAGTGATGGTTATTCCGCGTTCGCGCTCAAGGTCGTTGTTGTCGAGTATAAGTTCACCGATTTCCTGGTTATCGCGAAAGAGGTTACAGCTATGTAATATTTTGTCAACCAGTGTTGTTTTGCCGTGGTCGACGTGGGCAATTATGGCAATGTTTCGGATACTTTGCATGTAAAAATTTACTTGTGAAAAAGGCTGCAAAGGTACTCTTTATTTACAGATGAATTACATATGTAGAATTTTAGTTGGGAGATCAGCACAAAAGAGAAACTACCTAAAACATAAGGATAGCTCTTGATAACAGAAACTGAAGTGAAAGAGATTAACTTTTGATCCAATACAATCCAGATTATTTCCCCCAACAATGTGGAAGCAGAACTAAAACCCATTTCCGGGAAACGAATTTTGCAGGACGATGACTCTAGGCTGACACAAAAAGATACTAAAGTCTATTAGGTTGCATAGCTTAACAAAGGTTCTAGAATCTGGCATAGCCGGTTCCCGCGTATGTATTTGAAGCCCTTTCGTAATGTAAAAGATGAGATAAAAGGAAAAAACACTGATTTTCCTGCCGATTTTTTACCTTTGCAAAAAAACAGATTCTATGAACCGAGGCCCCATTTCACAGTTTATTGAGCATCATTACAGGCATTTCAATTCAGCAGCCCTTGTTGATGCTGCCAAAGCCTATGAAACACACCTGCTCGAAGGCGGTAAAATGCTGATTTCACTTGCCGGTGCCATGAGCACTGCCGAATTAGGAATTTCGTTAGCCGAAATGATCCGTCAGGATAAAGTACAGATTATCAGTTGCACCGGTGCCAACCTGGAGGAGGATATTATGAATCTTGTGGCTCATTCGCATTACCGCCGGGTCCCGAATTACCGCGATCTTACCCCGGAGCAGGAATTCGAATTGCTCGAGAAAGGCCTTAACCGTGTAACCGATACATGCATTCCCGAAGAAGAAGCTTTCAGGAAAATACAACATAACATCGAAAAAATATGGAAAGATGCAGAAGCCAAAGGCGAACGCTTTTTCCCGCACGAATACATGTATAAACTGCTGTTAAGCAAAGTGATGGAAAAGGATTACGAAATTGATCCGAAACATTCGTGGATGCTTGCTGCAGCCGAAAAAAACCTGCCAATCATCGTCCCGGGTTGGGAAGACAGCACCATGGGAAATATTTTTGCCTCGTATTGCATTAAAGGTGAGTTGAAACCTTCAACTGTGAAATCCGGGATTGAATACATGATATGGCTCAGCGAATGGTATCGCGGCAATTCGGCGGGAAAAGGAGTAGGATTCTTCCAGATAGGCGGTGGAATTGCAGGCGACTTCCCTATCTGTGTTGTACCTATGATGTACCAGGATCTCGAATGGCACGACGTTCCTTTCTGGAGTTATTTCTGCCAGATTTCCGATTCAACTACATCGTACGGATCGTATTCCGGGGCAGTTCCCAACGAGAAAATAACATGGGGCAAACTCGATATTCACACACCCAAATTCATCGTCGAGAGTGATGCAACTATTGTGGCTCCTCTTATTTTTGCATGGCTGCTGAAATGGTAAAAATAGCTGACCTTTAAATAATATTATAGTTCTGTTTTAAAATGGATTGGCTGCTTTGCAGCCTTTTTTTTTACCGATAAGTTTTCAGGACATTGGATTCCACGAGATTATCCTTTACGGCAGTTGTCGTTTTGCGGGATATGGTCAAAACATGTTCGGATCTGAGTCAAATTATCTCTATCAAGTCATATTACTTTTTCCACCAACGGCTATAAATTCATACTCTATTCTACTCGTCATGTCCAGGTTACGGCTTAAAGAAATTGTCATTATTGTGTGGGGCTAAAGCAAAGCCTCCCGATCATAACATATTGATTTAAAGCGTTTATAATTTTAGGAAACGAAAGGCAAGAGCTGTCAGCCCTTTAGCACAGGCCTATTTTCGGTCAATATGCTCCAGAAAAAAAATCTGAAATCAACGTATGGAAGAACTGGGAAAGAAGATTTAGAAATCCTTTACCAGGGCTATGCCCTGGCTACTAATAAAAATTACATTAACAAGAAAAATAACTTCTTTCAAAACATGTTCCCTAAATCGCGAAAACCTTTCTATGAGTATAAATACAAATGGGAACAATGGCCTTGATTTATGGCTGAGTTAATTAAAAGAAATGAAGGTGCTGCAGCACCAGCTGTATTATCTTCCCAAGTAGGAGCACTCGCACCATTACTTGTTAGTACTTTACCAAGTGTCCCCACTGCTGTAAACGCTGTTGCATCGGTAGCTGATTGGTAAACTACTGC
>CAISRK010000215.1 GCA_903887815.1 uncultured Bacteroidales bacterium
CCAGGAGTAATCGAACCCAATATTGGTATGATTAAACATATCATGGGTTTCCTTCGCCAATTCCGGGCTCCCGGGCGCTGGATACTGAACATCGAATAAAGCCTGCGGAAAGCCTCCAAAGTCATGTATGGTGGACGGTTTCTCCATAGCAGTAACGAAAGTCCCCTTGGTTTCCCAGTGCGCTGAAACACAAAGTATAGCATTAGGCTTTGACATCGATGCTATTGAGGTTTGCCAGCCTTTTGTGAACTCATTCTGTTCAATGGCATTCATCGGGTTTCCATGCCCTACAAAAAGCACAGGCATAGGTTCTGTGCTTTCGAAGGGATCGGTTATGGTTTTAAATTTATTGAGATTCATGGCTATTCCGGCTAGAGGTAAAAGAGCAATAGATTTGAGAAATTCACTTCGCTTCATGAGGAATATGTATCATCGTGCAAGCAATAACAAAATTATTCTGCTTTTTGTTTCAGAAGTTGTACTTCGAGTGACAGTTTAATCTCTTCACCAACCAGGACTCCGCCGGCTTCGAGTGCAGCGTTCCAGGTCAGGCCGAAATCCTTGCGATTGATTTTACCATCGATAGTAAAACCTGCCTTTACATTTCCCCATGGATCAACCATAAGTCCGCCAAATTCAACGTCGAGGTTAATCGGCTGGGAAACTCCTTTTATAACCAGGTTGCCTGATAATTGAAATTCATCGTTAGCTGCTTTTGTAAGTTTGCCTGAAAGGAATGTTATTTCTTTGAAATTATCAACATCGAAAAAATCAGCACTTTTCAGGTGGCCATCACGATCGGCAACTCCGGTACTTATCGAAGCCGGGTTAATACTGAAACTTATATCGGATGTTGAAAAATCGTCGTTGTCGGTAAGGATCTGTCCGCTGAATTCGCTGAACTGACCTTTAACATTTGATATCATGAGGTGCTTTACTTTGAAAGCTATCTCGGAGTGCGAAGGGTCAATAACCCAGGTTGTTTTTGCTGCCATTTTGTGTAGATTTTAGATGATTAATTTGATGCAGCAAAATTACATCGGGAATCTCGGCCGGAAGTTACACTTTCAGGAAGACGTGTAGTACAATCAGGAAATAGTTGTTCGCATCAGCTCGCGGTACTCAGTTGGGGTTACTCCGGTTCGCTTACGAAAAACCCTTGTAAAATAGGACTTCTCGTTGTACCCCAGCTCATATCCGATCTCAGAAACCGACTTACCGGAAGTAAGCAGGAGGTTGCGTGCTTCGATAAGTTTACGTGTTTCGATAATATCAGAAATGCTTTTCCCAAAAACCGACTGGCTTATCAGGTTCAGGTTACGCGTACTCATATTTAGTTTTTCAGCATAAAAATCCGCATTCTCGGAACGGGCATAATTGAATTCAAGTATTTTCAGGAAACTGTTAAAAGTTACAACCTGTGAACGGTTTGAAGCCTGCTTATCGAGGTATTCTTTATTGCTCTCAGCCTCTAACCTCGACAGCAATGCACTAAGCAAGTGTTTTATAACCTGGTAGTTGATGACATTTTCATTAAATTCCATCAGCATTACCTCGCATAAAGAGTTAAGATTAGTACTGCAATATTCAGCACCTAAGGGATATTCGATCTGATCGAGATAACTTGAATAGAAATTAAAGCGGCTCTGCGGAACAAGTTCATTTTTATATCGTATCACCCACCCTGCCGTTTCAGAATCAGGTATGAAATTATGAACTTTGCCTTGCGCAACATACATAATAACGGGCGACTGAAGCTGAACCTCTGTGAAATCGAGTGAATGTACAGGTTTACCATGGGTGATAATAAGTAACTCCTCGTGATCGTGGCGATGCGGGGGGATTGGATTTGCAATTACCGGTTCGATAATTTCCCTGGTTAATTTTAGTATTTTAAAAGGTACATCCATTTGAAAGCAATTGTGTAGGTAGGTATTGAAAGCAGAAACGAGAAGTACCGGAAAAGGTTCCGATATAGTAACAAAAGTAAGATTTGTGGAGCAGAATATTAAATTTAATTAATCGGCTGCAAACAGTTTTCATCAACAGAATTAGGGAGTTCAATTAGCTAAAAGGCATATCCAGCTCAAAGTCAGGCCTGTAGTTATGACTGCTATCCAATTCCTGCACCCATCCTTTATAAAACCCGAGTTTTTCGAGTTCTGCCTTCACAATTTCATATTCCGTAATCAATAGAGTACGGTTTAAATTTGGATGTCCTTTCATGGCTGGTGTCGGACAATATTGCGACATTAGCGAAATTGCCACCGAGGTTGAGATACCGGCAATATCATTTAAAGCACCAAGGCTGTTATCAGTATATCCCGGCAGCACCAGGTGACGGATGATCA
>CAISRK010000216.1 GCA_903887815.1 uncultured Bacteroidales bacterium
ATCTTATCCTGTTTAGAGATAGGTACAAGGTTTAACGAGAATTCCGCACCTTTGTTTTTGAGGCTACCCACATTGGTTAATACCTGGTTTGAGAAGTTACTTCCGCTCGGGACATTAACAGTATTCAACAGATCTTTGGTTTCGCGCTGGTAAACATCAAAATTACCGGTGATACGGTTATCAATAAAACCATAATCCAAACCAATATTAATGGTTGTTGTTTCTTCCCATTTAATGTTAGGATCATAAGCATCCGGACGCAATGTTGGGATATAAACTCCATCAATCATATAATAATTACCAACCGAAGCTGTTCTGTAGGTTGCCTGGGCAGGGTAATCGTTACCAACATCCTGTTGCCCGGTAACACCCCAGCCAATTCTGAGTTTTAAATCGGAAATCGATTTAATATCCTTCAGGAAAGATTCTTCTTTGATTTTCCATGCAAATGCTGCCGATGGGAATAAACCCCAGCGGTTGTCCTTCGAAAAACGGGATGATCCGTCATCACGAATAGTGAAAGTAAACAGGTACTTGTCCAGAAGGGTATAGTTTAAACGGCCGAAAAACGAAACCAGGAAGTTTTCAGTAACAAACGATGATACATCCACCTGTTGGGTTTGGCCTGGTGTGATATATCCGGTTGTACGCGAATTACCTTCGCGTTTGAAATGCTGCCATGAGTAACCACCGGTTAAATCAATTTTGTTTACCCCAAATTCTTTGGTATAGTTCAGGTAAAAATCAAGAAGGTTGTTATAGTTCTTTCCGCTGTAATTACTCATTTTCCCCAAATATGGATTGGTCAGATTGTTAGGCGCAGTAATAGGGCGGTTGTTATGTCCGTTGCTCTTTGTATAATCAGTAGCCAGGTTGAGGTTGGCATGAAGTTCAGGAAGGAAGCGGAATTTATAATTGAACTGTACGTTTCCGATTAACCTGTCAACTTTCGACTTGTTGTCGATAGCCATAGCCTGTTCAACTGGGTTTGGAGTTCCGAGTGAAGCTTTGTAATTGACCCATTGATAATAGCCATCAGAAGCTGGGTTGCCATCATATACCGGCTGAGTAGGATCCATATTAATAGCTGAACCTATTGCACCGGCATCACCAAAATTCTGGTTGGTATTCATGCCTTTGGCATTAATACTGACTTTCAAATCCTTGTTCAGGAATGTAGGATCAAGGCTGATCGAAGCAGTTGTCCTTTGCATATCCGTATTTTTCAGGATACCGTTCTGTCCGGTGTAACCAACAGAAACCCTGTAAGGCATTTCCTTATAAGCGCCCGAAATACCCAGGTTGTGATCCTGTGAAATGGCTGTACGGAAAATTTCTTTCTGCCAGTTCGTGTTTTCATTTCCAAGTTTGGTATAGCTGTCAGCACCAAATAAATCATTATGATCAAAAGCAATCTGCCTTAACTGATCACCTGAAAATACGTCAATATACTTAACGGCTGATGCAAGAGAAACATTTCCGTCGTATGTAAATGTAGTGGGCTTGCCGACTGTACCTTTTTTGGTAGTTATCAGAATTACACCGTTCGATGCACGTGACCCATAAATAGCGGTTGCCGAAGCATCTTTCAGTACTGTGAAGGTTTCGATATCGTTAGGATTAATAATGGACAGGAAGTTTGAGCTACCTGAAACATTGTTGTTATCGATAGGCACTCCGTCGATAATGATTAAAGGATCGTTAGAAGCATTCAGTGATGAACCTCCGCGAATACGAATGGTTGCGCCAGCACCAGGAGCTCCACCGGCATCAGTGATTACAACACCTGCACTTTTACCTACCAACAAACTTTGTGGCGATGTAATTGCACCCCGGTTAAAATCCTTGCTGCTTGTAACATTGATGGAACCAGTAGCATCGGATTTCTTGACCTGTCCGTACCCGATTACTACTACCTGCTCGAGAGTAGTCGACGATTGCGCTAATGCAACATCAAGCTTACTCTGACTTGTTATGGTTACTTCCTGTGGATCGTATCCTATAAATGAAAAGGAAAGGACTGATCCTACCTTAACCTTAAGTGAATACTTTCCATCGATGTCAGTGAGCACACCGTTTGTGGTACCTTTTACCTGTACCGTTGCCCCGGGTAGCGAACTGCCATCTTTAGCATCTGAAACTTTTCCTGAAACCTGAATTTCCTGTGCAAATGCCTGGAAGGCAAATGTCAAGGCAACAAACAGTAGCAGGATCCTGAAAGAGATTAAATTTTTCTTCATAGATCTGACTTTCATGTGATTGAACAATTGGTTAATTATTGGTTGAGTTAGTGATTTTTTAAAGCAGGAATAATGATTGTTTTTTGAAAAAGCATTATAAAGATAAGGTTTTTTTGAAAAACCATAAACATATGTTTAAACAGGTGAAATAAAAATGAAAAACATTTTTACCGCAACTTTTTAAACATATATCGAAAGAATAGCGCAAAGCTAATAAAAGAATAGCATGAAATATCACATAGTGTACTCTTTTTTAGGCATTTCTATAATATTTTTTCATGAAAACGTTTTCGCAAACGTTTGCACTACCTTTGCAAAATGAATTTTTTTTTGCTGCAGATGCCGAAAAGTCACAAATTTGATAAATTACTGATTATCAGGGCATCTTATTGTAAAAATGACACTAACTAGGGATCGAAACATTATTGACCTGCGGTTTGATATATATATCTATCTTTAATGCAAATTTTTGCGAACATTTCCACAAAAAAATGAAAACTCCTCAATTAACGATCAAAGATATTGCACGAAGTCTTAATGTTTCAATTTCAACAGTTTCGCGTGCACTAAAGGATCACCCGGATATCAGCCACGAAACCAAGGAACTGGTTCGCAACTTTGCAGAGAAATTCAACTACAGGCCTAACGTACTGGCTCTTAGTCTACGCCGCCAGCGAAGCTACTCTATAGGGCTCATAATTCCTGCTATTGTTCATCATTATTTTTCATCGGTTATCAGCGGGATAGAAGAATTGGCTCATAAAGAAGGGTACAACCTGATTATTTGCCAGTCGAACGAAAACCAGTACCGCGAAATGATCAACCTGCAAACTCTTATTGATCACCGGGTTGATGGTATTCTGGTTTCGCTCAGTAAAACCACGCAGACTTACGAACATTTCAGTGAAGCCCTGAATAATGGAATGCCAATGGTTTTTTTCGACCGGGTTTGCGAACAGCTCGAAGCGGATAAAGTTATAACCGACGATTTCGAAGGCGGATATATTGCAACCGAATACCTTATTAATAAGGGGTGCCGAAATATAATTCATCTTGCGGCTCCGCAGAACCTGCTTATAGGCCGCGACAGGCGCAACGGGTATTGCGAAGCTCTGCGGAAGGCGGGCATCGAAGTTCGTGAAGACCGTATACTGAAATGCGATACCCGCGAGGAAGTACAAACCCTCAGGCAACACATTTTGAACCAGGTTCCCAACCTGGACGGGATTTTTGCTGTTAACGACAGCACAGCCATTGCTGTTATCCAGGTTTTACAGCAAAATGGATTACGGGTTCCCGAAGATGTTTCGGTAATCGGTTTCGGCGACGGGCCAAACGCCTCGATTATTAAGCCGGAACTCACAACGGTAATACAGAAAGGCTATGAAATGGGTCGCGAAAGCGTAAAACTCCTGTTGCAACGTTTAAATAATCCGGCTGCCGATATCAATTACCAGACCAAAGTCTTTAAGCCTACATTGAAGATCAGGCAATCGGCCTGATCTTCATTTGGGGAATGAAGAGGTAAAAATATTGAAGAGGTGATGGAAGATATGGCGGAAAGGGATTAATGACGTTAGATGTTGGATGTTAGATGTTAGATGTCGGATGTGAAAAGCTGATTTTCATTCTTCATATCTCTATCATCCACCTTCCACCTTCCACCTTCTTTCTTCCATCCAGGAATTACCAGCACAGCCTTATTGAACAATCACCTTGCGCACAACCTGCTGATTCCCGATCACGACTTTCAGTATATGAATGCCTTTTGTTTTGGGTATCCAGGGCAACTGAAGGCGGGTAGTAATGTTCCCCTTATAAACAGTCTCAGTCTTGCTGCCGAGAAGTGTAAAATCACTTACTTCACAGGATGCTGATCCGCTGATACTGATTTCGATGTTGCACAATTCCGAAACCGGGTTTGGTGCAACTATGACAGAGAAAGGTTCCTTATTTTCTGTTGATATACCATTTGGATTGTACTTTTCGGAAAGGTACAGGCGGTATTCGCCCGGCTGGAAAATAAGATTGGCATTCAGATCGGTTACAACAAGCGAATCGCCCGACATATATTCGTACCATGTTCCTGTGCGGGTAAATCCGGGCGAAACATTTGTGGGAATAACATCGAAATTTCCCAGAACTATAGCAGTTTTCCCTGAATAATTAAGCTTTATTTTTTTTATTGCACCTGAAACATCCAACTGGAAATCGGTTGTAGTGAAAATCGGGTTGTTCTTTTTCAGGTAAATCAGTTTCACATATTCGTTATAGAGTTTAACGCGATCCGGTTTACTCATATAATCCCAACGCGGAGGTTTCTGGTCGAGCCTCGAGGCTGAAGTGCCGCTTGGGTAGTTGATTGAATAATCGTAACCCCTTTCGCCAAACTGCCATATCATCTTAGGTCCTGGAATGGTAAGAAGAAATGTTGCAATTAAACCGGCCCGTTTCAGGGCAGTTGTAGTATCCTTAACAGAATAATTTCCACTTACCTTGCCTTCGGTAATGCACCGGTACATTTCGCGTTCCTCATCGTGGCTTTCCATGTATGTTACCAGGTTTGGAACTGTCCATCCCCGTGAAGTGTAGGCAGCCGATGAAATATTTCCCGCATCATTAGCATTATTTCCTTTTGCAGCTTCGCCATACCTCCCGCTCATATTCCCCCACAGCATTATGCCGGAGTTCGATAATTCGTGTTCCTCGCTGTTATCGGAAAGATGTTCAAATATTACAATTGCTTTCGGGTTTCGTTTCCACATTTCGGTTGTCATGCGCTTTAAAATTGCTATGCGGGAAGCATCGTAAGCCCATCCGTCGCCGGGTGTGTTGGTAAAGCCTTTTGTAAAATCGAAACGAAACCCGTCGAAACGGAATTCGCTCATCCAGTAGGATGTTATACTGTCGACAAGTTTTTTTGTATCGGCACTCTCGTGGTTGAAATCACTTCCCCAGTAATAGGTAGTATTTGGCGAAACTGTGTTATACCAGGGATTATTGGCAGCAGGACGCGAGTTTGCAGCATCCCAGTATAGCATTACAAAAGGCGAAGTTCCATAGGAATGGTTGAGGACCATATCACCGATTACTGCAATGTCCAGCTGATGAC
>CAISRK010000217.1 GCA_903887815.1 uncultured Bacteroidales bacterium
CCACAGCCAAATCGTTGGAACAAAAAGCTCGTGAAGCCGCTGAATTTATCCTGAAACTCGACGAAAGCATGTTCAATCTTATAAACGGTTACCAGGAAGTGAACTACGACAAAGGAACCATGGAGTTTATGTATAACCAGATGAGCAGCATGAAACAGGATTACCTTGAGCTGTTTAAGGGAATCACCGGTGTTTCAAGCGAAACTTATACATTCTATTATATTGTAGATAAGAATAATCCTAACGAGACCTTATGCCGCTTTTCGACAAGTAAAGGAATTATGCCTAAAACAGCGACCACTGGCGACCAGGTGCAAGTCCAGGCAACCAGCCTGAATAAGACCGGTGCTTTAAAGGTAGAAACCGAGAAACTTGCACTGGGGCAAAGGGAAATGCACGGGCTTTACTACCGTATTCCTGACAAAGCGAATGTAGCAATAAAAGTGGGTGGCCAGGTCAAACTCGAGGCATCGTTTGTTATCAATCAATTCGGTATTGTCACCTTCCTGCCGGCAACAAGTCTGAGAAATATAGCGATCGACAACAATACCGGAACTGTTCGGAGCGTTGTATTGGAATAATCACTTTTATTTTTCTGATTTATTTCGAACTAAAACAGCCGGATGAATTATAAGGAATTAATTATCAAGGCAATGCGAATAACCTTGATTCCAAGCCATGAGTGGAGAGTCATAAAAAACGAAAAGGAAACTCCAAAGGAATTAATGTGGCACTTTGCATTTCCAATTATTCTTTTCAGTGCCCTGGGTCGTGAAATCGGCTTATTCTTTGTTGCAAAATCCGTTCTGGGTTATACTCTGAACCTTCTTTTCCTGTTGCTTTTCAACCTGGTTTCATGGGTTGTAATACCGTACATTCTGATAATCGTGGCAGCATATCTGCTCAATTTCACATTGCCAAAACTTGGTATTGAAACTGATATACTTAGAATTCTGAAACTGGTTGTTTATACGTTTTCACCCTTATTTATAGTAACATTTTTCATTTACCTGCACCCGCTATTACGATTGTTGATACCAATTGGTATTTATGTTTTTATAGTTTATACCCTTTATGTATTCTGGTATGGTGTCCAGGAAATGTTCGAAATTTCGCTTGAGAAAAAGCTGCGTTTTATTGTTATAACTATCAGCTTTGGATTCCTGATGATCTTTTTAGCACAGCATATTTACGGATACCTCCTCGGCTGGGTTATGCCTGGAATGGAAGCTTACGTCAAATAGATCTATTTCAATGCTTTATGCAACTTTACCAGGTCGGCCAGGAGGTTATCCATAAGGTCGATTTTGAGCATATTGGCTCCATCCGATTTTGCTTTCGAAGGATCAGGATGTGTTTCCATGAAAAGGCCTTCAACACCTGATGATATTCCCAACTTGGCCATAAGCGGTATCAGATCCGGACGACCACCGGTGATACCTGCAGGCTGATTCGGCTGCTGCAACGAATGAGTAACATCCAGTATGACAGGCACTCCTGCTTTTTGCATTACAGGAATATTGCGAAAATCGACAACCAGGTCGGTATAGCCGAACGTAGTTCCGCGCTCCGTAAGCATAATTTGCTGATTACCGGTTTCCCGAACTTTTTCAACCGCAAAATGCATGGTTTCGGCCGATGAGAACTGGCCTTTCTTAATATTTACAACTTTGCCCGTTTCGCCTGCTGCAAATAGCAACTCGCTCTGCCGGCAAAGGAAAGCAGGAATCTGCAATACATCAACATACCGGGCTGCCAGCCTGGCTTCCTCTTCGCTGTGAATATCGCTTATAACCGGAACATTGAACTTCTGTCTGATTCCTGCAAGGACTTCGAGCGCTTTTTCATCGCCAATCCCGGTAAATGACGAGCTTTTCGAACGGTTTGCCTTACGGTACGATGCTTTAAAAATAAACGGCAATTGATATTTTTCGGCCAAACCAACCAGTATCCCGGCTATTTCTATAGGACTTTGCGTATCTTCAATAACGCACGGCCCGGCAATCAAGAGAAAATTACCGGTTTCGGTATATTTAATTAACGGAATTTCAGAAATAATATTCATGTCAGTGTATTTTACAGTTTCAGTTTTCAAAAAAATATTCCTTCGGTTAATACCCATACTTCTTTCCCCAGTTTTTCCGCAATTTTTCGCGGGCCTCATTTTCCCTGGCGTTCAGGCCGGGTTCGAAAAAGCGCATCCCTTTTATTTTTTCAGGGAGAAATTCAATGTCAACGAAATTGCCATCATACTGATGGGCATATTTGTAGTCCTTACCATAGCCTATATTCTTCATAAGCTTCGTTGGAGCATTCCTCAGATGAAGGGGAACGGAGAGGTCGCCATGTTGCTGAACAGCTGCCAAGGCATCCTCGATGGCCATATACGAGGCATTGCTCTTGGGCGAACATGCAAGGTAAACAGCTGTTTGCGACAAAATGATGCGGCTTTCGGGAAATCCGATTTTATTTACGGCATCAAAACAACTGTTTGCCAGAACCAGGGCTGTCGGGTTTGCATTGCCAATATCCTCTGAAGCAAGTATTACCATTCGTCTTGCAATAAAAAGCGGGTCTTCGCCGGCAGTAATCATCCTGGCAAGCCAGTAAACTGCCCCGTTCGGATCGCTGCCGCGCATCGATTTGATAAAAGCCGAAATAACATCGTAATGCATTTCGCCCGATTTATCATACAAAGCCAGGTTTTGTTGTATGATGCTCATCGTATTATCGTCCGAAATATCAATTTCTTTCCCTGAAGTCAGCTGCGATGTGACGATGATCTCAATGGCATTGAGCAATTTACGTGCATCACCACCCGATATGCGAATAAGTGCTTCATGTTCACTTATCGATATTTTTACTCTGTGGATGGCACTCAGTGTATCGGCCGCTTTATTCATAATTGCCAGCAGATCCGGTTCTTCGAGCGGTTTCAGTATATATACCTGGCAACGCGACAGCAAAGGGGAAATAACTTCAAATGATGGATTCTCGGTGGTTGCGCCAATCAGTATTACAATTCCTTTTTCGACAGCACCTAATAAGGAGTCCTGCTGCGATTTGCTGAACCGGTGTATTTCGTCGATAAACAAAATGGGTTGCGATGAGTCCTTTGATGCTTTTTCGATTACCTCGCGAACATCTTTAACTCCCGAATTTATTGCGCTCAGGGTGTAAAACTGCCTGCCGGTTGCATTAGCAATAATGAGGGCAAGAGTTGTTTTTCCTACTCCGGGCGGTCCCCAGAAGATCATGGAATGAACTGTTCCACCATCGACCATACGCCTGAAAGCGCTTCCTGGAAGCATCAGGTGTGGCTGCCCGGTATATTCATCAGCATTTTTAGGTCTTAGCAACTCAGCTAAAGGAATTTGCGGATTCATCACTGTTGTTTAACTGGTTTTATTCTGTAAGCGAGTCATGCCGGCTTCCTGGGGATTTACGCATGCGTTGGCCTGGATTTTCATACCGCTCCGAAACCGCATCAAGCAGAGGAAGATCCTTGCCTTCAATTGTACCAGATGCTACCTGGGCTTCGATGGATTGCTGTTCAGGGTATAGTATGATAAAACTTTTTTCGTTATAGTTCCTAGCCAGATCGCGCGGCATATGATGGAAATAGTGACTGTAGGATAAAGTACGGCTCCGGGCGGCAATTACAACCAGCAGGTCATGGTC
>CAISRK010000218.1 GCA_903887815.1 uncultured Bacteroidales bacterium
AGGAAGTATCCACATAAAGTCGATTAGGAATATAATTTCAATGGACACAGATTTTAAATCTGCACCAGTGTCGGGTAAACCTATCGGCACGCGGGCTGTTGTTTTGATCAGTCTTTATGAAACCCCAAAACAGATCATAATTTTTTATGGTTTGAGCAGGGATTCCAGAATGAGTAAGCTTCCTGGCATCAATGACTAATTGAATAAACATCTGTATAACAGAAAGATGCGGCTTTTTTTGTTGCTTATTCCTGTTCAATATACTGATATAATTAAACTGTTACCTTTAATTGTTCGAAATAAAAGCCTCGTACTTCCCTGGTTCCATAATTTTAAATGTAAAGTTGCATTGCTTCCGGTCCATTGCCATTGGAATAGAGAAATGCAGTTCGCAAGTTAAAGGATACACATAGTTCTGGATTACCATTTTCTTATTCTGCTCTATTTTATAACCCGATGAAAGAGTTACAGACAAGTCATCGGGAATATATTTTTTCATTACTCTTTCAAATGAAATCTCAACCAGTTTGCCGCTGTCGGCAACCCTGGTTATTGAATAGTTTTCGATTCCGCTCAAATTTGTGATCGAATAATCCTCGCCGGGTTTCGATGGGCCTGCAAATTCACCGTTTTTCCAATAACCTACCAAAATGGATTTCTTCCCGTTAATTGAATACCTGAATTTCCCTTCACCTTCTTTAATTCCCTTTTTCCAGTACCCGGTAAAAACATTCCCATTGCTGTATGTGTATTCTCCTTTGCCTTCAGGCAGGCCATTAACGAAACTGCCGCTATAAGTATCTTCTCCTATCGCTGTTCCTTTTCCGTCGGCTAACCCGCCAATACATCCTCCTTTATATGAACCCGAAATCTCTTTCATTAAAACCTTGCAGGAGTTGTTCTGCTGGGCAAACGATAGTGCAACACTGAAAAGGACAAAAATTGAAAATAATGTGGTTTGTTTTAAAAGAAGAGTTTTCATATGCAGAAAGGATTTATAACTATTTGATAGCGGACAAGCGCTCGTATCCGACAATAAATACCATTTGCGGCAGGGTTGTGAACCTTTGCCAGATTCTTATTTTACAAAAGTATAACTTCTTTGAATTCTTCAGAACGAATATCCTAAACTAAAGTACAGTCCTTCGGGTGTGCCGACCCCTGCACGCAGAATAAATTGTTTATCAGGGCTTTGAAGCCTGTAACCGGCGTTGAGAACGACAGTTAAATAATGAGGCCCAAAATTGTGAGGTTCGTTTATATAAGTCGCTCCAATATTCATTTCGAATTTGTTTTTACCCTTCCCTCGCAGGTTATTGAGGGTGACCAAGGCGAACTTTCCTTTTGTATTTATAATTCCCCCGCCAACCCGGTAACTCCATGTCTTATTGGCTCCTTGATTTACGAAAAATATTCTTTCGTAGTTCAGGGTGAGGGCGTAGGAGTAGAGCAGGTAACTGGCTGTTCCGTATGCCATATTGCGGTTTACATGGTTGATCCGGATTGAATCCGGATCCAGAAGATACGATGTTCCTCGCCTGAACGTAACATCTTTTTTATTTAAAACCTGTGTCTTGTAATAAAGCACCTGGTCGTTGCTGTACAAGGTATGTATCCATTCCCGGGCATAGCGCATTTCGAAATAAATGTTATTTCCTGAAATGCTGTCGATATGGCAAGCAATGGAATCGTGCCGGGTTGTGACAATTAAATCGTACTGCTGTGCGTGAGCCATCCGGATACCCGATGCGAGGATAATAACAAAAAGCATGCATTTCCCGCAAAGGCGCATATCCAGGCGTTTAATGGCTGCTTTATAGCGTGTCAGCCTAGGTGACTCCTGAAAGTGATTTCCGGCAGAGGTAACTGATCCGATTGCAGCAGTTGTATTTATTCCCATTTGACTAAAGTTTACATTTTATTTTATCTGCACCTATTGTTGTTAAATTCAGGGAAATGGCTTCAACGAAAAAGCTTTGTAATGTAATTATCAGTTATGCAATACCTGTAAAAGGTATCTGATTTGAATCAGTTAACCGATTTCGATTCAATAATCATGTTTACCATTTTTTTGAATTGTGAGAAACTGGTGCTCCGGCCATAATCGGGTTTGGTTTTGTGCGAAATTACCATGTTTAGTTTGGGAATGACAACTAAAAACTGCCCGAATGACCCCCTGGCCCAATACGATCCTTTTAATATTTCATTTTCACTGCACCAGATCCACCACATATATCCATACCCGAAATCTCCGTCGCGGAGATCCGGGGGATTGATCCCTTCGGGTGGTGTAACAACCGAGGTTATGAGTTTGACCCAGTCGGCAGGAACTACCTGTTTCCCATCCCAGTTGCCGTTGTTCAGCATGAGTAATCCCAAACGTGCCATATCGCGGGTCGAGAACAGGAAGTGGTATGCTAAAAAGTCGGATTTGGTTGTATCGCCTGTTTTTTTCTGTTCACTTATTCTATAATCCTGCATTCCGATTGGAACAGCAATGTCCTGTTCAAATGCTTCATAGATCGGTTTGTGAGTCAGTTTCTCAAATATAGCCCCGGCTGCATTAAAATCCCAGTTGTTGTAAAAACAGAAACTCCCGGGTTTTACCGATCCCCTCGCCGGAGCGTTTTGCAGTTCGTTGCCTCCGTTCGACGAAGGATGGTAAATCCCCGACCGGGCCGTTACCAGGTCCCTGATCGTAGCCTGCTTTTCGGCCGGGAGGAGGCCATTGATATCGTCAATTTTTAGTTCTTCCAGCGTCATATCGAGTTTTATAGTGCCGTTGGCAACGTATTTGCCATACATCATCGAGAGCACGCTTTTGCGGCATGAAGCGAGATAGCTGAGTTCTTGCGTATCGCCGAAATCAAAAAGGATTTTCCCGTCGACTGCCACAACGAGCCCTGTTGTATTCATGCTGTCGACAATATACCTGACAATATTATCGATCTTTTTTGAATCGTATCCCGGCAGTTGAACCGAATCATGCAGCTTCCATTCCGTTCCCGGGAAAAAGAGCTGTTTTTGCTGGGCCTGGATTGTGATTATGAAAATAAAGAACAGGATTGCGAAAAGGCTAATCGGTTTAAAGCAGCAGCTATACTTTTTCGCTGAAGTCATGAGTTTGAATGCAATGTTAAAGTTTAATACTCTCCCTATCAAAATTGGCATCTCAGGCTGCCAATAGGATTCAAATGTAAACCATTCGCGGTAACTCATAACCGCAATTTTCATGTTTTGAACAAATGTTTCAAAATTTAATATATGGCAGCAATAAGAAGTGTTTGTATTCCATTCATCCAGTGAATGGTCC
>CAISRK010000219.1 GCA_903887815.1 uncultured Bacteroidales bacterium
AACGATTGACGATGTTGCAGCCGGCGATATAAGACTAAAAATCAGGGCTATACTTGGCAGTTTCCTGTTTGGCTCTGATGCAATCGATAAAAAAGTGAAAGTGCTTTCGGGTGGCGAAAAAGCACGCCTAGCCCTTGCAAAACTTCTGCTTGTCCCGGTAAACCTGCTTGTTCTCGATGAGCCCACCAATCACCTTGATATGGTGAGCAAGGATATTTTGAAAAATGCCTTACTCCGCTACGACGGAACGTTGATCATTGTTTCGCACGACCGCGACTTCCTGCAGGGCCTGACGGATAAAATTTTTGAATTCCGTAACCGCACCATCAAAACCTGGCTTTGCGATATTAACGAATTCATAAAATCACGTAAATTGGCTAACCTGGCCCAGCTCGAAGCCCGCAGGATTGAACAGCAAAAGACCGGAGAAAATGTTTCGGATAATAAACAAAGCTACGAAAGGCGCAAACAGCTGGAACGTGAACTCCGCAAGCAGACAGCAAAAGTTGAAAAAGAAGAAAAAGAAATTGAACTTATCGAAACCGAAATATCACGTTACCACAAGTTGCTTGCCGACCCCGATACCCATAAGGATTCAGGCAAAAGCACACGCATGTACCAGGAATACGAGGGACTGAAAAAGAAACTCGAACTTAAAATGGAAGCCTGGGAACAGGCACATTCGGAGCTTGAAGGGATGAAGAAAGCCGGGGAGGAGTAGAAGAATTTCGGATTTCGGATTTCGGAAAGTATCTAAATAGGGTAGCTGAAATTCATGGATTGATTTGACCGGGAACTGAAATCGCAAATCCGAAATCGCAAATCCGAAATCATAAGGATTAATTCTCCCTTTCCATTAACACAGCAGTATATTCCCTGAGCAACTCCATGGCTTCGACCGGCAGGCTGATACCCGAAAGTTCCTGTAATGCTTTCTGGTAATAATTATCGATCAGTTTACGGGTATGAAGCTCAATGTTCAGCTCATTGAATATTCCCTTAACCCTGCTCACTTTAACCGGGCTGTCGATATCATGTGAACTGTAAAGCTTACGGAACGCTTCTGCCTGCAAGCCGGACGATTCGAGCGCTTTGAGATACAGATAGGTCTTCTTGCCTGCAATAATATCACCACCACTCACTTTGCCAAATTTTTCCTGTATTCCATACACATCGAGCAGGTCGTCTTTCAGCTGAAATGCGAGGCCGATATTAATACCGAACCGGTAAATGAAATCGCAATCAGTAGTTCCGGCGCCGGCAATAATGGCGCCGGTTTTTAGGCTGGCAGCGAGAAGGACTGCAGTTTTAAGCCGTATCATTTCGATATAATCCGGGATGGTGACATCATCACGTTTTTCGTAATCCATGTCGTATTGCTGCCCTTCGCAAACTTCGATGGCCGTTTGGTTGAAAAGTTCCACAACCCTCGAAATAGCCTGTGGCCGGGTACGCAGCATATATTTATTCGCCAGGGCGAACATAGTATCGCCGGCTAAAATGGCCACATTGGAGTTCCACTTCTTGTAAACGGTTTCTTTACCCCTGCGCAGGGGTGCCGCGTCCATAATATCGTCGTGAAGCAGGGTGAAATTGTGGAATAATTCGATCCCGATAGCAGGATTAATGGCGTCGGCAGTTTCGCCGCCGAACATCTGGCACGATGCAAGCACAAGCAAAGGCCTGAGACGTTTTCCGCCAAGTCCCAGTGTGTAGGTGATTGGGTCGTACAGATCGGCAGGCTTATCCGGGAAGCGGATTGCGCTGAATGCTTCGTCAATTCGTACCTGCAGATCCTGTTTAAGGTCCATAAAGTGTTATTTGTCTAATTCCGGCAGGTTCATAAGGTAAGTCCCGTAACCGCTTTTCAGGAGCGGAGCTGCGATTTTCTCAAGTTGTTCACGGTTAATAAATCCATTGCGATAAGCGAGTTCTTCGATACAGCCGATTTTGAGCCCCTGTCGTTCCTCGATAACCTGCACAAACTGTGATGCCTGTATTAATGATGCGAAGGTGCCGGTATCGAGCCAGGCGGTTCCGCGGCTGAGGATTCCGACTTTTAGCTTACCCTGTTCAAGATAATACCTGTTCACATCGGTAATTTCGTATTCTCCGCGAGGGCTTGGCTTGATATTTTTGGCAACTTCAACAACCGTGTTATCGTAAAAATACAGCCCGGGGACCGCATAATTCGATTTGGGATTTTTGGGCTTTTCTTCTATGGAAATAGCCTTGTGATTTTCATCGAATTCAACCACTCCATAACGCTCGGGATCAGAAACATGGTAAGCGTAAACCACGCCGCCATCAGGATCGCTGTTTTCCTGGATAAGCCCCTGAAGTCCTGTTCCGTAGAAAATATTATCGCCAAGCACAAGGGCAACTTTGTCATTGCCGATGAATTTTTCACCTATAACGAAAGCCTGGGCGAGCCCGTTAGGTATTGCCTGTTCGGCATAGCTGAATGAACATCCCAGCTCTGAACCATTTCCGAGTAGTTTCTCGAAATTCGGCAGGTCGTAAGGAGTGCTGATAATCAGTATTTCGCGTATGCCGGCCATCATAAGTACCGACAAGGGGTAATAGATCATCGGCTTATCGTAAATCGGCATGAGCTGCTTGCTTACGGCAAGTGTAAGCGGGTGCAAACGGGTACCGGATCCACCGGCCAGGATTATACCTTTCATAAAACTGGGGAAATACAGGTCAAGTAGTGAGTTGATTAGTATGAATTCGCAATATTAATGCTTTGTCACTTTCCGGTGGTTGCCGTTGAGTTCGTCGTCGCCATCAAATATTTCTATAATGGGTTCACCTTCAAATGCCTTTGTAACGGCGTATTTATCCAGAACCAGCAGGAATGAAGGTAATACCATAATGTTAAAAAACATGGCTATGAATAAGGTTGTTGATACCAGCATTCCCAGCGCCTGTGTGCCGCCAAAACCCGATACCATGAAAACGCTGAAACCAAGTACCAGCACGATAGATGTATATATCATACTAAAACCGGCTTCACGAAGTGCATTAATAGTTGAACGGCTAATGTCGTGGCCTGTGACTTTCAGTTCGTGCCGGTAACGCGACAGGTATTGTATTGCATTATCAACTGAAATGCCTAAAGCGATGCTGAAAACAATTATCGTTGATGGTTTTACCGGAACGCCCGTAAATCCCATAATTGCTGCAGTAATTACAAGCGGAATTATATTCGGTATCATCGATACGGCTATCATGCGCACACTCGAAAACATAAGTGCCATCAGCAGCGATATAAACCCGATTGCAAGCAATACACTCTCGAGCAAATGTTTGATCAGGAATTCGGTACCACGGGCATATACAAGGCTGTTACCGGTTAGCTGAACATTGTAATCCTTGGCAGGGAATATTTCGGCAACTTTTGGCCTGATACTGTCGAGCAGGTGGTTCATTTCATTTGTACTTAAGTCGGCCATCTGGAAACTAACCCTTGTATACCGCTGTGTGCTGTCGATAAATGAAGTCAACATTTGTTTCTGCCCGGCAGCTTTCCTGGGGAAATAAGAAAGCACAAAATTCTTTTCCTGCGAATTAGGAAGGCTGTACATTTCGGGGTTGCCGTTAAAGTAGGCTTGTTTGGCGAATTTTGCCAGTTCAGCAACCGAAAGCGGTTTCGAAAATTCTTTGTTTTTCAGTATTACTTCCTGCAATTCATCAATTTTCTGGATAGTGGGCAGGCGCATTACCCCTTTTTTCTTTTTGGTGTCGATCGAAATTTCGAATGGCATTACACCACCAAATTCTTTTTCGAAGAACTTCAGGTCTTTATACAATATATTCGTTTTGCTGATATCATCAACCACTTTTCCGGATGTCTTCATCTGTAACATGCCAACAATTCCAATCAGGAGAAGAATGCCGGCTATCGCAAATATCCATTTGCGTTTGTTCTGGATGAGGAAGACGATTTTCTCAAGAATATTGCTGAAAATTTTATTATCGAGGTGTTTCAGTTGTTTTTCGGTAGGTGGCTTCATGTAACTGAAAATGATCGGCAGCAATAAAATACACAGCACATATTCAACCATCACACTTATAGCGGCAATAATACCAAATTCGCGGAGCATCTGGTTCGATACCAGGATGAAAGCTGCAAAACCGGTAGCTGTTGCAGTATTTACCATAAGTGAGGCAAACCCTATGCGTTGTACAACACGTGAGAGACCCAGGATTTTATTGCCGTGCTGACGGTATTCCCAATGGTATTTGTTCAGGATATAGATGCAGTTTTCGATTGCAATAACAACAATAAGCGATGGGATTACGCCTGTTAGTATTGATATTTTAAACCCGAAAAGCCCGATAAGCCCAACCGTAAAGATTATGCTGATTGTTACTACCACCAACGAACTTATGACTACTTTAACCGATCGGAAAAACAGGAAGAGTATTATGGCAGCGATGAGGATTGAAAGGAAGACAAAGAGGAATAACTCGCTCTGGATCATACGCGCCATTACAGTGCGGATATACGGTAAGCCTGAGTAATGCAGTTTATGCCCGGTTTGTTTTTCGTATACTTTTGCCCGGTTTATAATATTGTCGGTAATGGCAAGCCTGCTTTTGTCGTTAAGTTTTTTCTTATTGAGGGTAATAGCAAGCAGGTAGGTATGAGTTTCGGGGTTGTATAACAGGCCCTGATAAAACCGGAGGGAAAGGATTTTCTTTTTAAGCGTATCCACTTCGGCCTGGGTAGTCGGCCTGGAAGGTACTACAGGAAGGAAATCATACCGACGAAGGCTGTCGTTTTTAACAATGTCGGCAGCTTTTGCAATTGAAGTTACCCCCTCCACCCCATCAATCCGGGTCATATCGTGCGTGAGATTGTACCATGCATTAAACTCGCTGAGTTTAAACATATCGGGATTAGTTACCCCGATTGCAAGTACACTGCCATCTTCACCAAACCGTTTCTTGAATGCATCATACTCAATTACAGTAGGGTCATCGGAAGGCAACATCCTTGAATTATCGTACGAAAGCTTAACTCCAGACCCAATCCATGCCATAATAACCGAAAGGATGCCGATAACAATAAGTATTCCCGGCCTGTTACGCAGGATTAATCGAACCAGAATTTTCCACATAGTTTGGTAAAAAGTCCTTTTTAAATGAATGAGCGAAGATACAATAATTATTATAAAAATAAATATGCCCAGGCACATCAGTACACAGATGTGTTCCAAATAGTTACAAAAACTCAAGGCTTCATGACCTGGTTTTTCCGCGATTATTCGTGAATGCCAATATGGATATTGGATTATAACTTAATGCCTGTAGTAAAACTCCCGCCATTGTATTCAATACTTTTCAGGTTGAATTTCCCGTAAATATAATCTCCCTCAGGCATATGCCAGATGGCTTCGCCATAAGAGGGCACTTTCCGTCCGTTAAATTCTATGTAATTTTTTGCCGGAGTCGACCAGGGATAACTCTGATACGTTTTTCCATTGGATGAGAGAAACCTGTCGGTGGAAATAAAATTTATAAGTTCCCCGTCTTCGTTAAAATACAGTTTGGCTGAAATGGTGTTTCTGCCATTCGTATATGTTGCTTTCACCGTGAGGGAGTCAATGGTTTGCCACTGTATGTCGGCATCGATCAAAGCCGCGGGAGCCATAAGGCAGAGGTCGTTGAATACTGTTACCGTTTCGCCCTGGTCCATTTTTTCGCCCCTGGCATCCACAAACTCGAATAAGTTCGCTATCCGGATATTCATGGTCGCTCGCTCATTTTTATACACATGCAACCCATCGAGAGGTACACCCATCATTGGCATTTTCATGTAAAAAAACCTTCTGGGATCATCATAGAAATTGTATTGCAATGACGAAAATTTCAGGCATTTACGATCGGGTGCGGTTTTGAAATCCCCGGTAAATTCAAGCCTTACGGAATGGATTTTTTCTTTCCCTATTGCACCTGTGTACCGGAGGTATTTCTGTACCGGTTCGGGAAGGTGTTCGATATCATGCCCGGTGACAATACCGGGAACGAATGTTGTTCTCATTGCTTCGGCCACTTCGTCAGCAAATATTTTCCTGTAACTGGTGGCAAAGAGTTTCATGATGAATCCTTGTTTTTGAAAGCGTTTCTTTTAAGCGTTTTTAAGAAAAAGCTGTTGCATTTTAATATTTGAGCTTAATGTCAATCAGCTTTTTGATATCATTTGCACTGTTCCCGTTTCTGACTTCAATCCTGAAGCCCCGGCCTTCGGCATATACTTTGGCCATTTCGATTATCTGCATTATATCCTGGCTTATTTCACTTTTGCGGGCTTCGGCAGTCGCTTTTTCGCCAAAAACGAAGGCTGTCAGGAAAAAACCGTCGCGCGGAAGCAAATATACAATTGCCCGCTTTTTATCCTTTATGCGAAAACTCCAGCCATATTTCGGGCCCGGGAAACTCCATTCTTCGATAGCCGCGGGATAAACTTCCAGAACATAATCCCTGATTTCCATCCACTGTGTGAAAATACCGCCAAGTGCACCGCTTAGCTGGAAATCATCGGGTTTCTCGTCTTTGTTTGAAAATATGCTGGTTTCCATGGTTCACGATTTTGGTGACAATTTTTCAGGTCCAAAGTACAACTATGGTTTTAAAAATATACTTAGGCTTAACAGGATGCCATGCAGCGCAATACTCCCGTCGAGCAGCCCATGATAATACAAAGGTAAACGCTTCAGGCTTTTACTGTTTATAAAAATAACTGCAACAACAACAGATAAAGAGTATGCCGGCAAAATATATACTAACTGTTGAGACAAGTAATGGAAACATGCAATTGACATTGAAACGAGCATGGCCAGATTGCTCAACAATAATGCCCGCTTTTTGCCGAAAGCTACCGGGATGGTGCTTAAACCTGCAAGACTGTCGGATTCCATATCACGTATATCGAAGGGAATGG
>CAISRK010000220.1 GCA_903887815.1 uncultured Bacteroidales bacterium
AGTTCGTTATTCCCAGTTCGCTCATCAGGTACAGATTAGTAAGCAACCCGAGAACCGGAATAAGCGACCATTGCCTCACTACGGCCATAATTGTGGTTACAACGGATGAAACGATGAAAATATACATGGGCAGCTGGGTATGAAACCCTTTGGAGAAATGGTTGCTTCCATTGAAAATCCCTGAAATAAACTGAGGATTCGAAACCCAGATTACTATCAGGACGGCTGCCCACATTGGAAGCAGATACCAGCGGCTGTTCGCATAGGGAACATTGAATCCCTTTTTATTTACGTCTAGGTTGCCTCGCGGATGGAGTACTAAAACACCTCCCGAAACCAGGATAAAAGCGAACAAAGTTCCAATACTTGTAAGATCTGTAACCTCGGTAAGATTTAAAAACAATGCGGGAATAGCAACCAGGAAACCTGTTATGATAGTTGCAAAAGCCGGTGTCCTGTATTTCTTGTGAAGTTTCGAAAATCGTGGCGGCAAAAGTCCATCGCGGCTCATGCTCATCCAGATGCGGGGTTGCCCTACCTGGAAAACCAGCAGCACGCCCGACATGGCAATTACTGCGCCCAGGGCAATGATACCCGAGAGTTTGGTGAGATGTAATTTTTCAAACGCAAAAGCCAGCGGATCGGAAACCCCCAACTCAGTGAAAGGAATCATGCCTGTAAGCACCAGGCTGATAGCAACATATAGCACCGTAGTAATTACAAGGGCATAAATCATCGAACGTGGCAGATCGCGGCGCGGGTTGCGGCATTCTTCGGCAGTGGTGGAAATTGCATCGAAACCGATATACGCAAAGAAAACACCCGAAACCCCTTTAAGCACGCCACCAATACCATTAGGTGCAAAAGGACTCCAGTTTTTTGGATCAACATAGAATGAACCAACTGCGATTACAAGCATCAGTATCAAGATTTTTATCAGAACCATTATGTTTCCGGCCATTTTGGTTTCGTAAATGCCTTTATAAACTAGCCATGTAATGAAAACAACAATACCCAGAGCCGGGATGTCGGCGATAAGCCGGATATTTCCGAAACGGGGTGCTGTTATCCAAGCCTGGTAAGCCTCGCGCAGGTTTGTATCAAGCCCGGCTAACGTTACTCCCGACTGCAGCTGTTCAGTAGCCAGTTTAAATCCCTTGGCTGCACTAAGGTAATCAATGGCCAGGTACTCGGGCACATAGATATGAAGACCACTCAGTAATCCGGTAAAATATCCCGACCACGAAATGGCAACGGCTATATTGCCGATGGCATATTCCATGATAAGGTCCCAGCCGATAATCCATGCAAATAGTTCTCCAAAACTGGCATAAGCATAAGTGTAAGCGCTGCCGCTGATAGGTATTGCCGAAGCAAATTCGGCATAACACATGGCTGATAAGCCGCAGGCTATCGCTGTAAAAACGAATAAGAGTGAAACAGCCGGCCCGCCACTTGCAGCAGCATTACCTATTGTACTGAAGATGCCTGCACCTATGATGGCGGCAATTCCCATGGCAGTGAGATCGCGAACACCCAGCCGTCGTTTCATCAAATCAGGATTTCCTTCGTCAGCATGACTAAGGATCATTTCAATCGATTTTTTCCTGAAAAGGTTTTGCATAAGTCAGAATTACCAGCGTAAATGTAAGTAATAGAATTAAAACTCCATTTACCCCGAGAATTTATTAATGGATTGCAGCAAGTGCAAGTGCAAAAGTAAAAGGTGGAGCTGAAGCAAT
>CAISRK010000221.1 GCA_903887815.1 uncultured Bacteroidales bacterium
AAGCCAATTTGACATTTAACTACCTGATATTATGCACTTTGCAATCCAATGTCCTGAATTCAGGTGCAAAGGTAGAATATATTTGGCGGTTAGTGATTGTTTACTGTTAATATTTTCACAGTCAATCCTAATTTTAGATTACTTCCAGATAACACGACTTAGTGCTGCTGGCAAAGGATACAATTAATCAGTGCCTTGCGTTTGAACCGCCTGGAATACCTATTGTTCCTGATTGGTTTGGCATCAATAACAAAGCCGTTTAGTTAGTTTACGAAGCCGGCCCTTTCATAATAGTTGTTGCGCTATAAAAACCTGTATAATCTGAAAATCAAACAGTATATAAACAAAGTTTCATAACTCTAGGCATTCAATGCACTATAGGAACTCTATGCACTTCAGGCACTCAAGGTACTTTATATCCTAACAGGTACAAAATTGTTCTTTAAGAGAGAACTTTCCAAATTGTTAATAATTATCACACGGCTGAATAATAAAATGCAGTTTCCACGCTTTCAAAATTCGTAATTTTGTTGCTGCCTATATGAACGACTCAATAATCCGATATCAGTATAATCCCCTGCTTACCGATACGGCAGGATTTTTTGACGTCTGTATTCCACTCACGAACGAAGCAAGGCCACCTAAAGCTGATTCATTACTTAAGTATTATGATTTCAGCATATACAACTATATCACTCCTTCGCCGGAACCCAAACAACTTCTGCACTCCACTTCAGTATTTTTACCGCATAATCTTAAACCTGTTCACCAGGGACCGCTTGCAATTCACAGGCAATCAGGTGACTGGGCTACCGTAGTTTTTATAGTATGCCTCCTGGTTATTGCCTGGATACAGACTTTCTACCCGAAACGGCTTGTGCAGATTTTCCGTGCAGTAGCTCAACCTCACTTTCTGAACCAACTTGAACGCGAAGGGAACCTGTTCAAGGAAAGGATCAGGCTGGGATTAAGCTTTATATACTACTGCATAGGTTCCATTTTTATTTTTCTGCTTGTAAACAAGTTTGGAGGGGTTTCTCCGGGGATGAGTAACTTTGGCTTGACTGCGGCGGTTTTTACAGGGCTGTTTGTATTTGAATCCGTTAAATCGTTGTTGGTATACTTTACCGGTGTGGTTTTCGGCACAACCGAATCAGCCCGGCAATACCAGCTCAACACAATGATTTTCAATCAAGTAATAGGAATAACATTGCTACCGGTAATTATCACAGCTTTTTACTGGGATAACAGATATATCATTTTTACCGGCATTGCAATTGTTTCATTATTATTGCTTTACAGAACTTTCAGAGGTATTTTAACAGGTCTGACAAATAACAGCTACAATTTGTTTTATTTATTTTTATACCTTTGCACCCTCGAAATTTTACCCTTGTTTATACTTTTCAGGGTTGTAAACAAGGTATAAAATCGGGCCCATTCATTTTTTCGAAACCGTTAATTAAATATTAGTAACGTGTCTAAAATCAAGAACATACTGGTCTCGCAGCCTGTTCCTGCAGATTTGGAAAAATCACCTTATGGTGATCTGATCAAGAAACATGGAGTGAACATTGAGTTCATTAAATTTTTCAAAATTGAAGGTGTTACTGTTCGTGAATTTCGTGACGAAAAAGTGTACATCAACGAACACACTGCAATCATTTTCAACAGCAAACATGCCGTTGATCATTTTTTCAGTATCGCAAAAGATGTAAGGGTTGACATACCCGAAACCATGAAATATTTCTGTATATCAGAATCGGTGGCTCTTTATCTTCAGAAATATGTACAGTTCCGTAAACGCAAAATCTTTTATTCGGAGAACGATGTTTCGCAGTTGATGGACCTGATCAAGAAACACAAGACGGAACGTTTCCTGCTTCCGTGTTCGGATCACCACAACAAAGAATTGCCCGACATGCTGAATGCCTCAAAAATTAACTTCAGCGAAGCAATCCTTTACCGGACCGTTCCTGCCGAAATGAAAGAAATTGTGGATATCAGAAAATTCGATATGCTGGTTTTCTTCAGCCCGCAAGGGATCCGTTCCTTATTTTACAACTGGCCTGATTTTAAGCAGGAAGAAATTGTAATCGGAACTTTCGGCACCACTACTACCCAGGCAGCCACTGAAGCGGGGCTTACCGTTAATCTTTCGGCTCCTAACCCAACCACACCTTCGATGACCATGGCTATTGATGCCTACCTCTCAAAGTGCCAGAAAAAAGCCTGAGCCTGTTTCAATAATTTATTAAACCCCGTTTATAGCAGCTATAAGCGGGGTTTTTCTTATCAACCGGCTGTTATTCAGAATAAACTGTAATGCCTCCGGTATAAAATGTTAATTTTGCATTATCAGAATACAACATGCTTACTTCGCTGAAAAGATATACCTTCCGGAAACCTGAAAAAATCTGTAACCAGAAACAGATTGATCAGCTTTTTGCATCGGGAAAATCATTTACATCAGGCCAGTTCAGGCTGATTTACGTTAAGACCGAAATTTCCGGGCCAATTCCTGTTCAGCTATTGATAGCAGTTCCCAAAAGAAGCCTGAAGCATGCTGTGGACCGCAACCGGATGAAACGGCTCATACGCGAAGCCTACCGGCTCAGCAAACACAAACTCACTGAAGTGCTTGCTGCTGCTGCGAAACACTACGATATTGCCATAGTTTTTAACGGGAACCGTTGTGTGTCGCAATCCGAAACCCTGTCAGCAATAAATGTGCTTTTGGATCGTTTATTACTCATACATGAAAAAAATACTGAGTAAAATACTGATAGGTGGCATACGGTTTTACCAGTATGCTATTTCTCCTTATTTACCTCCTTCGTGCAGGTATACACCCAGTTGCTCCGCCTATGGAATTGAAGCGCTCCAGAAACATGGCCCTTTTAAAGGCAGCTGGTTAACGTTAAAACGTATTGCTTCCTGCAATCCATGGGGTGGCAACGGCTACGATCCTGTTCCATGAACCTTATGTAACATCTACCTGAAATTTGATCCCTAAATCTGAAAACAAACGCTGCAACTTGTTTGTTTTATACTAATCAGGGGAATCCTGAACAAAATAAATACTGAATCACATTATAAAATCAACCTAATGAAATCAAGAATCATCCTCACGCTGAATGTAATAGTAATGATGTCAGTTATTCTGGCAATTACACCACTCACGGCACTTAAAGCGCAAACAACCTCATCGGACTTTGAGATTTCCAAAAACCTGGAGATACTCACTTCATTATATAAGGAATTGAATACCAACTATGTTGATGGTGCAAATCCTTCGGAATTGATGAAAACAGGCATCGATGCCATGCTCGATAAACTTGACCCATACACCGTTTTTATCCCTGAATCGGAAATTGAAGACTACAGGTTTATGACCACCGGTGAATATGGCGGTATAGGTTCGCTGATTCATAAAAAGGGCGATTATATTTACATATCGGAACCTTACGAAAACTCACCTGCACAAAAAGCAGGACTTAAAGCAGGGGACAAAATCTTAAAAGTGAATGACAAAAGTGCTTCGGGCAAATCGGTTGACGATGTAAGTGCAATTCTTAAAGGCCAGCCCGGAACCAATTTCAGGCTCCTTATCGAACGTGAAGGCGAAGCAAAACCACTGACGTTTGATATTGTACGCGAAAAAATAAGCATTGAGCCTGTTCCTTATTACGGACTGCTCTACGATGGGATAGGATACATAAAACTGAATTCATTTACCCAAACAGCTTCGGCCGATGTAAAAAAAGCTTTTCTTGATTTAAAATCGAAAAATACGCTCAACGGGCTTGTGCTCGACCTGCGCGACAACGGTGGCGGACTTTTGACCGAAGCCGTTAATATTGTAAATATTTTTGTTAAGAAAAATGAGCTGGTAGTTTCGACAAAGGGCAAAGCAAAGGACAAAAACCATAGTTATCTCACCACTATGGATCCGGCGGATACCGATATTCCCCTGGTAGTGCTGGTTAACGGCTCTAGTGCTTCGGCATCGGAGATTGTTGCAGGTGCCCTTCAGGACCTTGATCGTGCTGTTATTGTTGGACAGCGCACCTTTGGAAAAGGACTTGTACAGAATGTTTTTCCGCTAAGTTACAATACACAGGTAAAAATTACGGTGGCCAAATACTACATTCCCAGCGGCAGGTGCATACAGGAAATAGATTATGCTCATAAAGACCAGGCCGGGCACCCCGAAAATGTACCTGATTCGCTGGTATCAGCTTTTAAGACTATGCATGGCCGTACTGTTTATGACGGAAAAGGAGTATTACCCGACATTATAACTGATTCTTTAAGGCTTACCACAGTTGCATATAACCTTATAACCAAGTATATAATTTTCGACTATGCAACCAAATATGCTGCCATCCACCCCTCTATTGAACCAGCCGCTTCATTCCGGCTGGGCGATGCTGATTATAACGATTTCGTTGCCTATACCCAAAGCAAAGGATTTGAATTTAAAACGGCTGCTGAAAAAGAACTTGAAACTGTAAAAAAGCTTGCCGAATACGAGAAGTGTTACGATGATATTAAAATACAATACGCTTCGATGCTTGAAGCGATAGCGCTGCATAAAAAGAAAGACCTTATTGAAAACAAGAAAGAAATTTCAGATATTCTCCAGCAGGAAATAGTAAGCAGGTATTATTACCAGAGAGGCCGGATCGAATCAACCCTCAGCGATGATCCTGATTTAGAAAGCAGCATAAAGGTTTTAAAGGATGCAACTACCTTCACATCGATACTCGACGGTAGTTATGTCAAAGCTGACAAGCAGGCAAAACCGGTAAAAACTCAGAACTAACCTGGCATACGCATGAAATTGAATACAGGGAACTGGCCTCCGCGATACACAACTATGTATTTTGTATCGCTGGCGTTGCTGGTAGCATCCTTACCCCTGTCGAAATTCACTATGAGCCTATTCCAGTTCAGCACACTCTATTTCTGGCTCTGGCATGGAGTTGATACTGCTTTTCTCAGGAATTACCCTACCCGGAGCTTAATAAAGCTTCGAAAACTTCTGGGGTTTCTCGGACAGGTTACAAAAGAGACTTTCCTCGGACTCATCCGCAAGTTTATTGAGTTCTTCAGGAACAAACCTGCTATGGTTCTGGCATCGCTTATGATTATGCATGTTATAGGACTGGTATATACAACCGATTTTGAATACGCACTGAAGGATCTCCGCACAAAACTGCCACTATTCATACTACCCCTGTTTATTGCGACCGGCCCACGAATAAACACTAAGACCTTCTACTGGATACTTGGTTGTTTTTTAGGTGCAGTGCTGGGAGGCAGCATTTACAGGCTGGTACTCTTTCTCAACCTGCCAATAGCCGACAGCCGCTCGCTTAGTGCGCATACTTCGCATATCAGGTATAGCCTTAATGCCGTATTTGCTGTTTTTACGGCATTGTTCTTTGCACATTCCGCAGGAATATCAAAACCATGGCAAAAAATACTGTTGATTGTTTTTTCTGTCTGGATGATCGGGTTTACATTTTTTATGAATTATTCCACCGGAATTCTACTTTTTATAATAATCGGGGCACTTTTTCTGCTTTACTATATTTTAAAAATCAAACCAGCATTTCTCAGGTATACAATCCTGACAGTGGCAGCATTACTCATTTTTTCCCCGGTTGCATACCTGGTGCTGATTGGGTTTAAAACCATTTCGGCTCCTCCGGTTGAATTCACGAAACTGGAGAAATACACTACAAACGGCAACACGTATTATCACGATACAGTAAACTTCAAAACCAGGAATGGTAAATGGATCGGCTTATACATCTGCGATAAGGAGCTTAGGCAATCATGGTCATTACGCAGCAAAGTTTCGCTTGACAGCGTTGATAAAAAGAATCAATCCATCCGATTTACACTAATAGGCTACCTGTCGTCGAAAGACCTGAGGAAAGATGCCGACGGGATCAACCGCCTTACAGATGCTGATATACGGAATATTGAAAACGGCATCAATTCTTATAAACAGCCTCAAATGAAGGGGCTGAGGTCGCAATTTGAAGATTTCCTCACCGGTTACCAGCGCTATATCAATTATAAGGATCCCAATTCGGGTTCAATGATACAGCGTTTTGAGTATTGGCGAACTTCGCTCTTGATAATAAAGCAAAACCCGGTTTTTGGAGTCGGGACAGGTGATGTACCTGAAGCATTCGAAAACCAGTACAAGAAGATGAATAGCAACCTTTCGGAACAAAACAGGCTGCGTTCACATAATCAGTACCTTTCCATTACAATTGCTTTCGGCCTTTTCGGCCTTGCCTGGTTCCTTGTGGTAATGTTTTACCCGGCTATACTAACTCGCAGCTACAACAATTACTTTTACCTTATTTTCCTGGTTATTTTCATACTTTCAATGTTTACCGAGGATACCATTGAAAGCCAGGAAGGAGTGACATTCTATATACTGTTTACAGCACTTATGCTGCTCGGCAGGGAAAAAGCAGAACCTGCTGAACAATTATTCCAATCGAAGGAGCAAGTGTAATCGTTTAAGCCGTTGAAGACCAATTTCAGGCAAATTTTAGCCAATAAAACGGATCGCTGATAATTTTCAATTACATTTATACCGGATTTTGAATACCTGATATGACAACACATAAACTTACCTTAGCATATACTGAATTTGACGGAACTTCCCAGCTCGATGCTGACGATATCCTATTGCTCCAGGAAGCCTGGAAATCATGCGACTCAGCGTATGCACCCTACTCCAATTTCCATGTCGGGGCTTCGCTTCGACTTGCAAACGGATTGGTATTTATTGGGAATAACCAGGAGAATGCTGCTTATCCGTCGGGGATATGTGCCGAAAGGGTTGCGGTTTTTTCGGCATCGGCAGTTCAACCGGGAGTAGCTATTCAAACTATAGCTGTTGTTGCCAAAACGGAGGTTTTCAACCTTGCAACTCCTGTTACTCCCTGCGGAGCCTGCCGGCAGGTTTTGGCTGAATATGAAATGCTGGCAGGTAAGCCTATCCGTATTCTACTCCAGGGCAATTCCGAAAAAATATGGCTTCTCGACGGGATTTCAAATCTCCTTCCATTAATGTTCCAGGGTGCTGACCTGAAGAAGTAGTTACCGTTTTCTGCTAAAAACCTGAAGAAAATAGTCAGCAGGAATTAACCTGAATTCGTAAATCGTAAATCGTAAATAATTTCACCCTCCGTTTCCTCATGAAAAAAATCCTGTTGCTTGGCATAACCCTGTTTTCTCTTCTGGCGATGAAAAATGACAAACTTGCTTTCCGGCTATTTGATCAGAACGGTAAAAGCGCATCGTATAAAGAACTCCTTAAAGATGCTTCGGATGCTGACATTGTGTTCTTCGGGGAGTTACACGACAACCCTATCTGCCATTGGCTCGAATATGAAATCACATCGGATCTTTATGCCGAAAAAGGCAAAACCCTTATGCTAGGAGCCGAGATGTTTGAAGCTGACAACCAGCTCATTATAAACGAATACCTGGCAGGTCTGCTAAAGGACAAGAATTTCGAGGCAGAAGCCAAACTTTGGCCTAACTACAAAACCGATTATAAGCGTTTACTAAACTTTGCCCGCGATAGCAGCCTAACATTTGTTGCTACCAATATTCCACGCCGGTATGCCACCATGGTGAATAAAAGCGGTTTCGATATCTTAAATACGCTCGATAAAAACGCTTTACAATTCATTGCACCTATTCCTATAAAATACGATTCAACGCTGGCTTGCTATGCCGATATGGCCAAAATGATGGGCGATTCACCAACTCATGTTACTACATATATAGCCTGTGCTCAAGCTATGAAAGATGCTACAATGGCGTATTTCATCCTGAAGAATTTCAAAAAAGGGAAAACATTCCTGCATTTCAACGGCACATACCACAGCGACAGGTTCCAGAGTATTATCTGGTACCTGAAACAGGCTGATCCCACACTAAAAATTGTGACCCTTTCGACGGTTGAACAACCCGAATTAGATGAACTGAAAAAGGAATCGGAAGGTCTGGCAAATTACATTCTTACTATACCTGAATCGATGTCGAAAACGCAATAAATTCATTCCTGAAATTAAAAGCAACCCTAAAAAATATTGATTCAGGGCCTGGAAGAGAAATCGTCCAGGCTTTTTCATTTCTATACAAACGTGAACATCAGGTTAATAAAGAAGTTCCAAACCGTAACTATTCCAATTGCAAATAGCTTTGAAACATAGAAATTCCGCTTTTGCTTACTTACAAGGAACCAGATTACCATGGTATTCATTCCCAACCCTATAATTGAAAAGAAAAGGAAGCGCGAATACTCTACTGCTAATTCAGGATTATTACTGTGGAAGGTCCACCAGCGGTTCAGGAAATAATTACTTGTAGCTGCAAACGTAAAACCGATAGCATTTG
>CAISRK010000222.1 GCA_903887815.1 uncultured Bacteroidales bacterium
TGGAAAAACAAATTTTATAAATGATTTTTTTCTCTGTTATGATTCTGGGCGCATTCTTAACATCCATTTCTCTGACTACTAAGCCGTTACAAATGAAAAAAATACAGTTTATATTGCCAGTATTCATATTTCTTTTACTGGTTTTAAGCCAAACCCTTAAAGCCCAGGGCAATTTGATGCTTTTTCAGAAAAGAGTGGTTTTTGAAGGTTCAAAACGGATCGCCACTGTGGATTATGCCAATACAGGGCAGGATACAGCAAGGTATGTGGTGAGCCTGATTCACAATAAAATGAATGAGAATGGTTTATTCGAACGATTGCCCGATACCGTTACAAGTGAATGGTTTGCAGATAAATACGTGAGAATATTTCCCCGAAACATTGTCCTTGGGCCCAACGAAGCTCAAACCATGAAGATCCAGCTTATAAACACGCAGGGCATGAAGCCAGGCGAATACCGTTCGCATATGTTTTTCCGGTCTGTTCCGGATAAAGAACAACAGAAAAAAAATAAAAATACTGATTCGACTGACAATAACATATCAATTAGCCTAAAACCTGTCTTCGGGTTTACAATTCCTGTAATTATCCGTTTGGGTAAAGACAGTACCGTTACGAATCTTACAAACATAAAGATCGAAAAGACGAATGACACGGCGTATTCGGTTTCATACGATATTATTCGCCAGGGAAATTTTTCGGTTTTCGGGAATATCACAGTGATCTATATTTCGGCAGCAAAAACTGAAACCGAAGTAGGATGTATAAAAGGATTAGCAGTATATACACCCGGGAATACACGACACTGTAGCATTTCGCTTAAAAATTCAGAATTGATCGACTACAAGAAGGGGAAACTGAGACTTATTTATTCAAAACCAACTGATGAAAAAGGAACCAAACTGGCAGAAGAAGAGTTGGAACTTGGAGAGTAATGTTAACTGCAGCGAATAGCAATAAAACAGAAGTTAAAATGTAAAAAAAACTCATTGGATGCGATTCTTCTATATGTAGATAACCTGAGAAACAATTTATTATAAGAAAATTAAACGCATGAAAACCGACTGCCGACATATGATCCCTATTTTGCCGCTGCGATATGGATTGTTATGCCTTATACTGGCTTTTGGAACTCTTACAATAAGCGCACAGGTAAACCCACCTCGACCCTTATCGATTTCAACAACAAGCATGCAGGAACTGAATTTCGGAAGTTTTGCTCTAAGTGGCGATGCAGGGGGAACCGTGGTGGTGGATAGCGATGGCTCACGCAATTATACAGGCGATATTGTACTGGTCGGCAACAGCCATGCTTACGGGATATTCCGCATTGAAACCGCCATCGGTACCCGGCTGTTTCTGTTTACAGGGCTAAGCGGAACCTTAACGGATGGCAATGGCCATACCATGACAATCACCCTCGACAAGGAAACTTTCCCGGCCATGATGAACACCGTTTACAACACCACCAGCATTTATACTGATTTCCGCATTGGCGCCACACTACATGTGGGGTCTGCAGTTGCTAATCCGCCCGGGGAATATACCGGCACCTACGATATTATTATCAACCACGAATAACAAGGCTATAAAGGCGAAAATAAATCATGATAAAAACTCAGCCCATACAAAGCATAGTAGCCCGGCCCAGGTTTATCCTGCTTGGCTGGCTTATATGCATTGTACTGGGTTGTATGCCCCTTTCCTCCCTTGCCGGGAATACTGTAGCCGCGTTTACCGGGAAGACTGCAATTAGGAATAAAGACCTGTCCGGGCGAATGGGAAAAGATAAGGAAACCGGCAAGGTAAAGGAGGATATAAAAGCGAAGGAAACCGAAAAAGATAAGGAAAGGCGAAATATCGACCCTGTGCCCAATTACGAGGAAACCGCGGTAAGCCTGTCGATCCGCAATGCCGGTCCTGTCGAAGTAGGAGCCGTGGTGAGCGGAACAATTGCCTACCTTTCGATAACGGATTTATTCGATTTCCTGAAAATCAAAAATAATACAGACGAAAATACTGGGAATATTTCTGGCTTTATTGTTGATCCCTCTGACCTTTTTACGATTGACAAAATCAATAACCTGATTACCTATAAAGGGAAAGGCATTTACCTTTCGAACAGCGAGATGATCGTTAGCGAATCGGGTATTTTCCTCTGTACCCAATGTTATAAAGATGTTTTTGGGCTTGAATGCACCTTTAATTTCAGGTCGCTTTCAGTGAACCTGAATACTACACTCGATCTGCCTTTGCTCCGGGAGATCAGGCAGGAGGAAATCCGAAAGACAATCCGTTCGATTAAAGGAGAATTGGTGGCCGATACTACGATCAGGCGTAAAAACCTGGCATTCCATATAGGATCCATGGATTGGTCTATCTTTTCCACTCAGATCCTTAATGGGGGAAATAATAGCAATGCAAATCTTGCAATAGGAGGCTTCATAGCAGGAGGAGAAACAGATATTAGAATAAATTATAATAGTAATCAGCAATTCACAAACAAGAATCTAAGCTACCGCTGGCGATATGTAAATAATGAAAGTAAAGTCTTGAAGCAGTTGCTATTAGGCAAAATCCCTTCTCAGGCAATTTCTTCCATTTTTTCGCCACTTGTCGGAGTACAACTCACCAACTCCCCAACTACTTACCGTAAGTTTTTCGGAACTTATACCCTGAGTGATCGTACCGAGCCGGGATGGACTGTAGAACTTTATGTAAACAATACTCTGGTTGATTATGCAAAAGCAGATGCATCCGGGTTTTTCACCTTCCAGGTACCCATGGCATATGGCAGTACGGAAGTAATGCTTCGTTTTTATGGCCCAAACGGGGAAGAAAAGTCGAGGGTTATAAAAATGCAGGTCCCTTTCACTTTCGTGCCTAAAAATGAATGTGAATATACATTAACCGGTGGCATAATACAGGATAGTACGCATGCGCAGTTTTACAGGGGGAGTATCAATTATGGCCTAACCAGAAATATTACTATAGGTGCAGGCACCGAATACCTTTCAAGTATTAAAACCGGGAAAAATATTCCCTTCGTTAACACCTCTTTCAGCCTGGGTGGCGGTCTTTTGTTTACTGGTGAATATGCTTTTGGTGTAAGGGCAATGGGACTGTTATCTTACCGCCTTCCTTCCAATTTAATGCTGGAAGTGTCATACGCAAAATATGAGAAAGACCAAAAGGCCGTTTATTATAATTACCTTGAACAAATTAAGGCAAATATATCCCTTCCTATCCGGTTTAAAAAGTTTTCAATTTATTCAAGATTATCGGCCTATCAGACTATTTACAACGAGGGCATAAAAAATACTACAACTGAACTTATGCTTTCGGCTGCTTTCAAACGTATAAGTGCAAACTGGCAAACCTATGGCACCATTATTTCTCACAGGAATCCTTACATTTATAGCGAATTATCTCTGGGGATCAGGCTTCCAAAGAGTTTTACAATTACCCCGTCGGTTAGGTACAACCATACGGATAACGCGGTAACTGGAATCAAATGTCAGGTTGAAAAATCCATATTTAAAAACGGGTATTTTTCTATATCTTACCAGAACTATACTGATGTGAATATGACGAATTTACAGGTCGGATTTCGATACCTCTTTTCGTTTGCACAGGCCTCGGTATTTACTAACTACTTAAATAAACAGGAAAGCATTTCAATATCAATGAACGGCAGCCTAATGTTTGACCCTGCCACTTCCTTTGTACAAGCAAGCAATACAAGTAAAGTGGGCAGGGGCGGCATTACAGTGCTTCCTTTCCTGGATATTAACTGCAATGGGAAACGCGATAAGAATGAGCCTAAAGTTAGTGGCCTAATACTAAAAGTAACCCCGGGCGGGCGCATGGAGGAAGATACAAAGGATACACTGATCCGGATATTCGACCTGGAAGCCTACACCAATGCCTTCCTCGAGTTGAATATAGAAGGATTTGACAATATTGCGTGGCAGCTAAAGAAAAAGATATACAGCGTGGCCGTAGATCCCAATATGATGAAACTGGTTGAAGTGCCGGTAAGCGTGGTTGGTGAGGTTGCCGGCAGGGTTGAGATAATGGGCAGTGCCGGCGGCAGAAAGCAGGAAAGGATTAAGCTGTATTTATACCGTAACGATACCGTACCCGTAACCTGGATGTATGATGACGAAGGCTATTACAATTACATTGGATTAATACCCGGCAACTTTACCCTGCGGCCCGATACGGCCCAGCTAAACAGGCTGCAGCTGCAAAGCACGCCGGCCTCGCGCAATATTACCATATTGCCAAGCCGCGAAGGCACTTATTTAGATGGTATTAATTTTGTACTCAGTCCCAAAAAGGAAACCGGGGAGCAAAAACCCGCCCCGGCTGTAAATACCGTGGCAAAGGAAAAAGCGATAGAAACCCCGGCACCTTCCCCTGCCGTACCAACGAAAGAGGCCGCCCCGGAACCGGGTGCCGCACCTGCCGGCAGGCCTGTGCCGCAAACCCCTAAGGATGCCGTTGCAGCATCTGCTGCTGCATCCGCCTCCACCGGCGAAACCACCTACAGGGTTCAACTGTCGGCCCAGCCCAGGCAGGTAAATACAGAGCAGATCTTCGCCGGGCTAATGAAAGCCGCGCCCGGCATTTCCATTACCGAAACCCTGGGAAACGACAAACTGTACCGCTGCTCCGCAGGCTTATTCAAAACCCGGGCCGAAGCCCTTGAGTTTCAAACGAAGGCGCGTGGGCTGGGCTGGAAGGATTGCTTTTTGATTAAAGGAAAATAATGACAGCCATCTGATGCTGAAGGCATGCGTTTACCTGAGGCTATCCCGTTCCGGGAGGCTGAAACCAATGTATTGGGCGCTGCTCCGCTCCTTCCATTTTTATTTCCAAAACCATGCCCGGGTGAGCCTGGCATGCTTCCGGATGGGAAACCCTGCGGTTATCCCTTGGGGGGGAGGCTGAAACCAATGTATTGGGCGCTGCTGCGCTCCTTCCATTTTTATTTCCAAAACCATGCCCGGGCGAGCCTGGCATGCTTCCGAAAATAAAAATGCCCCGCAAAATGCGGGGCAAATAAATTGGTTTGCGGAGAGGATGGGAGTACATATCCCTTTAATTACTCATACTTATATAAGTAGTAAATACCATTAAGGTACTGATTTTAAATATATTTGTATTTTGATATTAACTTTAATACCTTTGTTATTACTATACAGTACCATTGAAACCGTTACCCCTATCGAAACCCTATACGTTACCCCTTTAAAAACCTGAATTATGGGAAACATTAAATATGTTTTGAACAAAGGAAAAGGCAAAAAAACAAACAGGCCAATTTTGATAAGTTACCACTTCAACGGGCAAAGGTTGTTTTATTATCCAGGCTTATGGATTGCTGAAGGTGATTTCAACAAAGATTCAAAGGAAACACCCGCAAAAAGTGATTGTATTGATAGTATATACATAAACAACCGGTTAAAGTTGATTCGTAATTATATTGGCGAAATTGAAAACGAAACACTGGCAAGGCGGGAAGTGTTAACACCCGATGTTTTAAGGGCTGAACTTGATAAAAGGTTGAAGGCGAAACCACTTAAACCTGAAGCCCGGGTAACATTAATGCAATACTTTGATCTCTTTATTGAAGATACCAAAACCCGAACGAACGCCCAAACCGGGCGTAAACTATCGAAAGCGATGCCAATAAAGTACACGAACATTAAAAACCTTTTTAACGATTTTTGTACTTATGAAGGCCGGGGTTATGATTTTAATGATATTAACGAAACCTTTCATAAACGTTTTATTGCTTATATGCTGAACGAAAAAGACTATTCAGTTAATACATACGGCCGGGCGCTGAAGTTTGTTAAAACGCTTCTTATTGCAGCAACGAAGGCCGGGATTAATTCGAATAATTATTACCTGAATATTACAGGAACCCAGGAAGCAAGTGAAAGTATTTACTTAAACGAAACCGAACTTCAGGCAATTTATAAACTTGATTTAAGCACCCGGCCACATTTAGACAGGGTAAGGGATTTATTTATTATTGGTTGCAATACCGGGTTAAGGTTTAGTGATTACACCACCATTAAGCCCGATGATATACAGGGCGAACGGTTGCGAATAGTAACGCAAAAAACTAATTCAAAAGTTGTTATTCCCTTGATGCCCGATGCAAAAGCAATACTTCAGAAATATAACTTTCAATTACCTAAAGCAATAAGCAACCAAAAATTTAATAAATACCTGAAGGATATTGCTGAAGCAGCCGGGTTAAAAGAAACGGTAATTACCCACATAACAAAAGGCGGTGAGTCAACAGAAACAAAGCAATTCAAATATGAATTAGTTACTTCGCACGTTGCCCGGCGAAGTTTCGCAACAAATTATTATAAAATGGGCGTTGATACGTTGCAGATTATGGCAATTACCGGCCACAAAACAGAAAAGGAATTTCTGAAGTACATAAAAGTTACCGGTGAAGAAAAGGCCGATTTGTTTGAAAAAAGCGTAAACGATAAGAAAAAGCCAAAAGTTGTAAGGAAGCCGAAAGCAACCACCAAACCGAAACACGAAACCAAACCGAAACCCAAAGTTAAAGAAGCAGAATAATGTTTTGTTTGAAATTCACAGTTTTCACCTTTTTCACAAAATGATACTTAAACACTGATAAGATGGATTATTTAAAATTGGTATTATTGGGATATTTTGACCAAAATAACAGAGAAAATCTACCGCATTACTTTTTCAGAGAATTTAAGAAAGCGGAAAAGGAATACTTTGAAGCAGCTGAATTTTTTGATAGTTGTTTAGGGGTAATTGAAGCGTTTGAAAAGGATATTAATTACCAAATGGCAAAACAGAAAAGTGATTTGCATTTTGTGATTACCCTATTAAAGAGTAAAGATGAACCCACTGAAGATGCTGAAAAAGAATTACAAAGCCTTAATTTGTTTAACTATACGGTGTATTTACCCTCAAAGACAAACAGAATTTTTGAAGGTGTTTTATATTACAAAGAGGTTTTGATTATAAAAAAGGCAATTATACAAGCCTATCAAAAAGCTATAAAACACGATGCTGAAGTCAAAACAAATGAAGGAAAACCAAGCCCCATAATTGAAACCGCAAATTCAAATTTTAACGAACTTCAATTAAGCGAATTTTTGAAGCACCCCTTTATTTTTCTAATGCGTCAAACATTAAACACCCTTGAAATAAAACCGACTGAATGGATTTTGGGAAACAGTTGCGATTCGTTACCCTTTGGGGAAATGCAGCATTTTGCAGATAATGCAAGGGATTATTTTGAAGATTTTGAAGTAACGTATTATTTCTTATTCGATAAAACCCCGGCGGCAATTCAAAAGATTAATGAAGAACTTGAATGGAACCAAAAAACTTTTGAAGCCTGGAAGTTAAAGAACCCGGAGGCGGTTAAAAAAGAACCGTTTCTTCACTTGCAAAACATTATTTACAGGGCATCAAAACTATACCATAACCAAAACCCAGCCCCACCTTTACCCGAACCCAGGACCCCGGAAGTCGAAACCACAGCTTCAAAGATTGCAGTTATATTAAAAGAGCAGTTAAAGAGAGCATTTGATGAACCCGGCCACATTGATAATATTGTTGAAGCACTGGCCGAATATGCCAAAGGGAAAACCCCGGATTGTGTAGTAAACGAAATATTTAATTGCAAGATTATTCAAATAAGCAGTAAGGAATTTTACACACCCTTTAAGGGGTTAAATAAAAAAATTGGTTTAACTAATAAAAAAATTGCTGAAGTTTTACATTATTTCATTTATGCAAACGATGGAAGCCAAAACGCAATAAAGAAAACGGCAATAGAGCAGAACATTAAACGAAAGTATCCTAAAAGTATATGATTGTACCGGGATTGTACCGGAATTGTACTATTTGCATATGAATTTATTTACTTTTAATGCTGATATTCAACACCTTAGTTATTCTATTTTATTTGAATTGTACTATTGCTTGTACCATTAAGTACCGGTTTTCTTTGCTTCAAACAATAACACGAAGCATATGCACGAACACACCCCGAATTTTGACACGTTGCCCGGTATGGTTTACGGGCTGAAACAGCAAGTTTCTGAATTAACAACCAAAATTGAAAACCTTCTTAATCTTAAACCCCAGGCGTTACCCGATGAACAACGGTTTTACGGTGATAAGGAACTGGCTGCATACCTGAATTGTACTATTCAAACAGTAAGCAGGCAGAAAAAGGCAGGGAAGATACCGTTTCACCGTTACGGGCGCAAATATTACTATTTACGTTCGGAAATTGATTCAGCATTTAAAGGGCGGGTATAAATATGGAAACAGCACCCCAAACCCTGAAACCGGCATTTGAACCACTGAAACCCGAAACGTTTCAGAACATAAACCCATTTGCAGCACAGCAACCAGAACCGATATTAAAAAACAGTGAAATATTATCACAATTACTTGAAGCGGTTGAACCTATCAACTTTGATAAGTCGGCGTTTCCACAAAAGGAACGTTTATTAAAGGAGTTGGCCGAACTTGAAGATTCGGGCAAAGAAGATGAAGCCAAACAGAAAAGGAACCAGGTTGCAGGCCTGAAGCTGAACGGTAAACACTTTTTGATTATCCCGGTTGAACAGGTTTTGAAACTTGCTGAACTGAATAATTGGGGATTATGCCTGAACAATGGCTTCACCTATATTTTTAACGGTTGCTATTGGGCGAAGGTTGAAGCCGAAACCCTTCAAAAGTTTTTAGGTGAAGCAGCCGAAAAAATGGGCGTTGGTAAATTCGATGCACAATATTTTGAATACAGGCTAAAGATTGAAAAGCAGTTTATTTGTATTGCATACCTACCAAGCCCGGAACCCCCAAAGAATACCGTACTAATTAACCTGAAAAATGGAACGTTTGAAGTTACACCTGAAGGCGTTAAGATACGCAATTATAGCCGGGAAGATTTTATTACATATCAATTACCATTTGATTACAACCCCCAAGCGAAAGCACCAAAATTTGAAAAGTTTCTTAATGAAGTGTTACCCGATCGGGAACGGCAAAGCGTACTTTCAGAATTTTTAGGTTACATTTTCGTAAAATATGAACACCTAAAACTGGAAAAGGCGTTACTTCTTTACGGTACGGGAGCCAATGGCAAAAGCGTTGTTTACGATATTATAAACGCTTTATTGGGGGCTGAAAACGTAAGCAGTTACACCCTTGAAAACCTTACTTCAAAAGAAGGTTATCACAGGGTAATGATTGCCGATAAGCTATTAAATTACGCTTCAGAGATAAGCGATAGGATAAACCCGGCATACTTTAAGGCGTTGGCTTCAGGTGAACCCGTTGACGGGCGTTTACCGTATGGCAAACCCATTATTATTAAAGATTATGCAAAACTGATATTCAATTTAAACGAACTACCTAAAGACGTTGAACATACGAACGCTTTCTTCAGGCGGTTGCTGATTGTACCTTTTGAAGTTACTATTCCTGAAGCCAAACAAAACAAACAAATGGCAAAGGAAATAATTGAAACCGAACTTTCAGGCGTGTTCAACTGGATATTACAAGGCCTTGAAAGAATACTTAAGAATAAGGCCTTCACCGATTGCAAGGCAATAAACACAGCCCGTGAAGATTACCAAACAAATTCAGATAGTGTAAAACTATTCATTGAAGATCACAGCTACAAGAAAAGCCCGGAAAGTTGGAAACTGATTAAAGAACTTTATACCAATTACCGAAATTTCTGCATTGAAGATGGCTTCAAGCCGGTGAACAAACAGAATTTTATTAAGCGGTTGAAGGGCTTCGATATTGTAATTGAAAAACGGAACGTTGGGAACGTTGCATTTGTTGAAGTTGTTACACCCAAAGAAGAAACACCATTTTAACGGCCTTTAGCGATGAACAACGGTTACCGGTACATATTAGAAACGGGAAGCAAAAAGCACCTTTGCCCGGATTGCAGGAAGAAAAGTTTCGTTCGTTACCTTGATACTGAAACAAAACAATATTTACCGGATATATACGGGCGTTGCGATCACGAAAGTAAATGTTCTTATCATTTAAACCCATATAAGGCCGGTTACGGAACGAACGAACCAAAGGAACACGAACACAGGCTAAAGCCCAAACCACAGCCCCGGCCTGTTCATTACCTACCTGAAGCGATATTAACCGCAACCCTGAAAGATTATGAAAAGAATACTTTCATTCAGAACCTTTTGAAGTTGGCACCGGTTGAAGATATTGAACGGGTAATTTCTTTATACAGGATTGGAACGATAGGGAAAGGCGAACGGGCGGGGGCGGTTACCTTACCGTTTATTGATAAGGCCGGGAACATTCGCACAATTCAGGCGAAGCAATTCAGCGAAACGAACCACACCCAAAGCACCGATTTTGTTCACAGTATTATTGCCAGGCACCACACGAACCGGGGCGAAGCGGTGCCCGTTTGGTTGCAGGATTACACAAAGAATGAAGGGTTTGTTTCCTGTTTGTTCGGTGAACACCTTCTTAATAAATACCCATTGAACCCGGTTGCACTGGTTGAAGCACCGAAAACGGCAATTATTGGAACGCTGTATTATGGATTACCCGAAACCCCGGGGGCGTTGTTATGGATTGCTGTATATAACAAAAGCAGCTTAACACTGGATAAATGTAAGGCTTTGCAAGGCCGAAAGGTTGTTTTGTTTCCCGATTTGAACGCTTTTGAATTATGGAACACCAAAGCCCAGGAACTGAAGGCCAAGTTACCCGGCACCCGGTTTGTTGTTTCCGATTTATTGGAACAGAATGCAACCGAAAGCGAAAGAACAGCCGGTTTAGATTTGGCTGATTACCTTACAAGGTTTGATTATAGATTATTCAGAAAGGAACCCGAACCGTTTACCCCCGAATTTAAGCCGTTAGCTTTAATAAATAAACCATTTACCCAAACACAAGAACAAAGCAACCCACAGGCCAGTAAAAGCACCCACAGCGAAGCAATACAGGAACCCGAACCAATACGGGACCAGTTATCTGAACCGATTACAAAAAGTGAAAACAGTGAAAAACATGAAAACGAAACAAAACATTATTTTGAGCAGAAAACAACCCGTTCAAATCCACAGCCCGAAAGTTGGCACAAAGAAATTGAAATACTTGAAGCGTACTTCAATGATACCCCGTTACCTGAAGGCACGTTTAATTTAAGCCAATGGGAAACGATAACCGATTTACCTAAATTCATTCTTTCACACCTTGAAACATTGAAGCGTTACAACGGAAACCACACCTTCAAACCACACCTTCAACGGCTGCAAAGAATGAAGGAATATTTAAATAAAAACACTAATTAAAACCCAAACAATGAAGAAAAATATTTTCAGAATATTGAGTTTATTGCTTGCTTTACTTGCTTTGTTAATGGCAATATTCTTATAAATGCCTGATATACAAATAGGTACGGGGGCTATTCAATCCCTGCAATTTTTACTCTTTGTAATCGGCGGTTATCAAAAGCACACACAAACCCAAAATTGGAACTTTTAAAACATAAACAAAATGAAAGGAAGAAAATGCTTACCCACAGTAACGAAACAAGCCCAGGGAACACTAAAACCCGAAAGGGCAAACCCGAACGAACCACAGTATGGGCTTATTAAGAAACTGCCTGAAGTACCCGGATATTTAAGCCCCGGGGCTAAAGGTTTGTATTATTCCGTTGGATTGGAATTAAGCGATAAGGGAATATTAACAAGCGTTTCACTTGATTTGTTTGTGAAATATTGCACCGTTTCGGCTGAAGCAAATGAAGCTTACATTCAATATTTGAAAAGCCCCACAATTACAACAGCTAGAGGCGAAACGGTAAGCCCATACTTCAGGATTTGGCAGGAAACACTTGCAATATCGCTGCGAATTGCTTCCGAATATGGAATAACACCGGCAAGCAGTAGTAAGGTGAAAGCAAACGAAATTGATTTAAGCGAACTTGATGAATTTATAAACGGGTAACATGAACCCCGGGCAAAATAATTGTAAACAACAATAAAAAACAACACTATGTTTAAAAAAGGATCTTCGGGAAATCCCACCGGCCGACCTTCAGGCACTCCGAATAAAGCCACCGGATCACTACGAAATTTGATTAATGATTTTTTGACTGATAACTGGCAGCAAATGCAAGCCGATTTTAAAGCGTTGGAGCCAAAAGACAGGCTAATGTTTTACGAAAAGTTACTTTCATATGGTTTGCCAAAGCTGCAAAGCACAACGTTAACAAGCGATTATGAAAAAATGAATGATAAACAACTGGATTATATTATCGAAAACTTAACAAAGCAAGTATATGAACAGACAGGAGAAAATTGATTACCTTCAGGAAATTGCAGCAGGAACCCGAAAGCCTAAACAGTATGAACAGGTATTTATTGTTTACCATGAAACAAATGAAGGGCAAAGTTTTATTGATTCGTGCAAGTTTACCAGGACAATAAACGGGAAACGGGAACATATTGAACGGGGTAAAATTGGCGAAGTAACAGAAGAATGGTTTAATGAACTTGTTAGTTTAGCTGAAGAACCCTTTATTGTTCATGTTGTAAATTCGGGCAAAGCAATTGCTACAAGTGAAAATGAAATAGTTTCAGATTTGCCCGAAAGGTTTAAGGGGTAAATTTTAGAAATTCATTGAAACCCCTAAACCGACTTTTCCTGAAATAGCGTTAAATTTTTTGCCTGCATTTGCAATATGGCTAAAGGCTGTAAAATTTATGATTGCGCCCACCAGGGTTACGGCTGTGCCTGCGTATACAATAGCCAGGGTAGTATTGGGGTTTGGGTTGCTCGATTTAGCGTAAACTGAAGCCCCTATTGTGCTTATTAACACCCCTCCCGTTGCGACTAAAACACCGGCATAATAAAGATTTGCGGCTTTTATAAGTTCATCACCGGCGGATAGGTTTTGCGGTGTGTGTTCTGATGTTGTTTCCTTCACTTGTACCTTATTAACCTGCACTTCACCTGCCCCGGCGTTGTAACTTACAATTTGCTGATATGGAGCATCGTATACATGGATTGAATCTTCGCTTATAATGTGAACGTACTTTTTATTAATGTCGGTGATTTTACCCTTTATTATATTGCCGTTAGTAAGGTTGATTGTGTGTTGTGCGTAAATTGACAGGTTAAATAACAAGCAAATAATTAAAAATAGCTTTTTCATATAGTTAAAGTTTAATTGGTTTATTACTCAAAGATATAGACAAAATCTATATTTAATTTTTGAATTGTTAAA
>CAISRK010000223.1 GCA_903887815.1 uncultured Bacteroidales bacterium
CTGTTGTTTCTCTTTCAAGTAAAAGATTACCGGATAGATCATACAGGATGATACTGTATTGAGCAGCCGGATTACCGCCGATGCCAAGTATCAGGTTATCAGGAACTGTGTTTGTATCGGGGGAAAGGGTTATTTCATTTGCCGGGTTGGCATCTGTTACGGTTAAAATTTCATACGGCTGTAAGGCCAATTTGGCTAATCCGGGTTTTGCGGTTACGGTTATCCCTCTGGTCATGCTATTAGGCACAGCGGTTTCAGTAAACTGGGAAAAGGCTTCCCGTGCACCGAAGGAGAAAATCAGTAACAAGGTAAATATGAAGATGGATGCTTTTTTCATACATTTAGTATTTAGATTCAATAATTCATTCAGAAGGAGTAAATTTTTCATAAGTAGTATAATTTTATTTTGCCTTATAGACAAGATAAAATTTTAACTACTCAAAGGAGTCAGTAAAAATATTTGGGAATGAGGAATCTTTTGCTTTGCCTGCTTTGCTGGGTTTGTTGTTCCAATGCCCACTTTGCCACACTATAAAAAAAATTGCTTCCTGCGGTAGTCCATTGGCTTGCATCACTGGCGAGCCCAAATTTCGTCCATACTGGCGAAGCAGTAGTGCCGCTGTTGTAATAATAACCGGCTGTTCCATCGGTCAGGTATACTAACAAGCCTGCTGCAGAACTTATTATTAACGCTTGCTGAGCAGATGTCATACTTGGAGCAAGGAAGCCTTTTGTTGTTGACCTTACATCGAGCATAGCCGAGCTGCGAGGAGCTGTGCCATCGGAGTTAATACCTACGCTCTGGGCCATTCCGGCAAGAACCGAAATTATTAATACGAAAAGGAGAATGGTGTTTTTCATGATTTTTGAGTTATTGTTGGTTTTTATGAGTGGTTTCTTACAAAATTTATACGGAATAACTGTTCAGAATACTGCGCAGGCTGTAGCTGTTGATGGGAGCTTTGAGTACATCGCTGCAACCAAGCATGCCTGCCAGCTTTATGGTTGAGAGGTTTACATAGGTACAGAGTAAAATTACGGGCCTGTTGATGAATTGGGATACAAGTTCTTTCACCGTGTCGAATTCCGTCATGCCTTCCAGGTCCGCACTGATAAGTACCATATCAGCATCCGGATTATTTGCTCCGAGTAAGAGTGCTTCGCCGGCATTTGTAGCATACAGGCAGGTAATGTTTTCTGATTGTGGCAGTAGTTTGAAGTGAGCTCCCGGCTCTTTCTGATCAGCAATGATGATTGTAAAATTTTTTTTCATAAAGTGTAAATAAACATGCGAAACAATACAAATTTACTGCTGTGTTGCTGTGCATGCAAGCTGACGGGGCATGAAAAACCTCGGGAATAACTCGAGGCAAGTATCTATATATTTGATATTCAGGCATATAAAAACTTTAGTTAGAATATTTCCAGATAGAGCCGGATTTCAACCTTATCTAATACTATTTAAAATGCTCAATATCTGAACTTTATATATACTTATATATATAGTTGAATATGATTTCAATGCCTTTAATTACGTTTGAAAGCAAACAAGGTGCTGATATATAAAATGCAAAAATAGTTTACGGCTTTAAAAAAAAGGTCTGTTTTTTAATGTTATATATTGATATTTCCAGTCGGTTTTTATGGAAACAAGCCATGTAAGTGTTTAAAAAATACAGAAACTACTTTCAGATGTAAAAAAGCTGTATTGCTGACACATTGAGCAATTGCCAGGTAAAGCATTTCGATTTTATAATTCAGGCAGATACTTAGTGATAAGCAGATAAAAATGTAGATTTGTAACTATTCACCCCATTTAAGCCACAGATTCACAGATTCTTAGCTAAGTACATTATTGTTATAACGCAATAGTTTCACTGATTTATAATATTTCAACTGCCTATGGCAGTTGAAATATTTAATTAAATCTGTGAACTTAGCGAAGCGATCTCACCGAAGGTAATCTGTGGCATTTATACAGTTGAATTTTATTTAATTAGGGGCTGAATAGTTACGTAGATTTTAATACCTGAAAGTACCTTTAAAATTATGACTGAAGCCACAAAGGCACAAAAAACTGCCTCGCCTGGATTTTGTTTTTCGATTTTTACTTTCCCCGGGAATTGTTTTGTGACATTTGGTGTTTTTGTTCTTTGGTGGCAGGAATTGAATATGTACTGGCAACCAGTATATCAATATGGAAATGCAGCACTACTAAGTACTCAATAGTTAAAGCAGGTTCAATTAACGGATTTTACCAATAATCGGGAAGGCGGGGTTAAACTTTCATCAGAAAGGTAGTAAGATTATCACCCTGATTGAGACCTAGTTTTCGGCGGATATGATAACGGTTGGTTTCGATAGTCGAGATACTCAGGTTCACAAGGTTTGCCATGTCCTTGGTGGAGAGATTTAGCCTGATCATGGCACTGATATTCAGTTCTGATTTTGAAAGCTGCTGACAGCGGCTGAGGAGTTTTTCGTAGAAATCAGGATGCAGTTGCCGGAAAAGGAGTTCGAATTCAGCCAGCGGTTCTTTATCGCTGTCGCGCGATATGCCGGTTAGCACCTTAGAAAATTCTTCCTGATCTTTTTTGCGGTGCAGCCGTGTTGCAAAAGGCTGAAGTTTATCACTGATTTTTAACAAAAGCTGGCTGAGTTCAGCGCGCGCCAATGCATGAAACACCAGTTCCTGTTCCTTTAAGCCGGTCTTAAGTTCAAGATTATCAATTTGTTCTGATTTCAACTCGTTTTCGATATGTATCCTGCTCAGCTCTTCTTCCTTAAGTTTGTTCAGCAGGCTTGCATGTTCAAGAGCAAAAGCACCTGCCAGGTTTTCGCTTTCGAGCCTGAGCGACTTTTGCTCGGACAAAGCCTGATGATGTCTGATTTTTTTTCGGTATAAAAGAAAAAGAAGAACCAAAATGGAAACCAAAAGCAATGTAACGGCAAGTGCAAGCTCCTGAATCAACAGCTTCGATTTTATGATCAGATTGTCCTTTTTGAGTAAACTATTTTCTGCTTCTTTCTCTTCTGATTCGTATTTTGTTTTCAGCTCCAGAATATTCTTCTTTACTTCTATTCCCGCCAAACTATCGGATATTTTTACTGCCTTCAACGAAATGTCATACGCCTCACGAAACCTGCCCCGGGCAGCAAGAAGGGCGTGTTTCCGTTGATACAAAGTGCTGATTCTAGTGATAAGTTTGTGCTTTATGGCAAGTTGTATTGCAGTATCAATAAACATTAATCCCTCTTTTTTTCGGTTGGTTTCTTCACATATACCAGCCAGTGCCGAAAGACTATACGATTGTCCATCGTACATTTCATTTTCATTGCTGTATTTATTTATAAACTTCATTATCCCTTCTGCTTCGCTGTACTTTCCTGCGTTTTTCAGAATTATACCTTTATTATAAAGAGTCATGATCATGCTCATGCTATCATGCATTTTTGCGAAAGCTTCGGAGGCTTTGGTATAGGAGAGAAGTGCCGAGTCAATCATACCTGAATTCTTATAAGAAATGCCTATATTCAACATAGCCTGAGCATACAAAACCGTATCGGCCAGGGTCAGGGCCAGGTTAATCTGTCTTTTTGCATATTTTATGGCTTCATCATACTGGTTCATATCCGAATACAGAACTGACAAAGAAATCAGTGCAGCCATAATATGTTTGTTGCTTTTTGCCGCGATTGCCATTTTGAGCCCTTCGTCAAGCAGTTTTGCCGCATCGGAATAATTTCCGTTACCCAGGGCGGATTTCCCTGCATTAATCGTAAAAGCAGTCTTCTGCTGATTATCATTTCTTTTGTTTAATAATGCAAGCCCTTTTTGGTAAATATTTACTGCTGAATCGTAGATACCCTCCTGGTAGCAGAGTTTGCCTTTGATATTAAGAATGGAAATAAGCAATACGGTATCCGGGTTTTCCGAAATGGAATGTTCCGCTTTTTGAATGAATATTCTGGCAGAATCAAACTCCCTTTTGGAGATAAAAATATCGGCTAAAGAAGTTACGGCATTGATATAATTGGCTGACTGTTCTTTTGGGGGATCATTTGCAATAAGCCGGTACAACGAATCTGCTTTTTCAGGTGAAGTTACACTCAGTAAATTTGCCTGACGGATCAGCTCAGTATGTATTGCATTCCTTTTTTTGTCGCGGTTGGGGGTGCATTGAATAAAAAATACAAAAACGCAGACTATGCATGTGATAAAAAAACCTGAATTTGCCTGACTCGTTTTCATTTATTCTTTCTATTCGTTTTACAATCTAATAGTTGACAATTCCTTATTCAGGAATTTATTCTCTTTCCGATAGTTACCCATTCCGTAGAAACGTGTTCATTTTCAAAGAATGGTAAGCTGCTGTTGAATGTTTACCAGGTCAAAGGCCGGGTTCCGCACTGCATCATTTATTCCCTTTGTATTACTTGGTATGCTTAATCCGAATACATGATAAGTTTCTCATCCTGGTCCTGTGCCTGTCAGGGTGCAGGAACTGTCGGTGAACTAATAAAACCTGGAGTGTTGTTGGTTTGGTATACCAACAGCCCGTTTGCGGGCGAAGCTACAGGGCCCCTTTCTGACTCAGTCATCCCGGGAATCAGGATTCCGCATTGGTTGATTTAACATCCGGCATGGCGCTGCCATTTGGGGTCAAGCCGTTGGAGTTAATATCTGCGCTTTGGGCATTTGCAATGCCTGCCAGGGCAAAAAGAATGGCTGCGAAAACAAGTGCTTTGAGGTTTTTCATTTTGTTTTCATTAAATTTCAGATCAGGTTGAAGGAAAACTGATGAATTAAAAAGCACGAACAGCACGAACGTTGTGCGTGGTGCTCTTGATATTGCTGACTTGGTAATCAGAGGGGAAGAAATTGTACCACGCGTTGTTGGTATCGCCCTCGCTGGAGCTCCAGTAAGTGTCATCAGCAAAACCGCCATCGGTAGCAGGGTTGATGACATAGTTTTGGGCAGTTGCGTTTTGCACGAAAATACCGGCCCAAAGCATCAGTAAAAACGCCAAATATGTTCTCATTGATCCATTGTTCAGCTTATTCATAATTCCTGCGGCATTAGATATAAAATTCTTTTTTTTAGATAGTATTCAACTCGTCAGATGCTCCATGCTATACCCCGCATTTTGCTGATCCTCAAAAGACTC
>CAISRK010000224.1 GCA_903887815.1 uncultured Bacteroidales bacterium
ATCGCTTCTTTTTTTTATGATAGATTATAATGGTGGTTTCGGTTTCTGTGGGGTAACAAAAAAATATACTTGAAATTAATACTTGAAATATGAATACTGAATTTGAAAATGGGCCTAAAAAAAGCAAAAAAATACTGCCACGCATTATAATCAGCGTGGTAGTGACTATCGGTTTAATCTTCCTGGTAAAAGAAGTGTGGTACGCCATTCATCACGAAGAAACTGACAATGCACAGATCGAGATGCGGCTTGTCCCTATTCTTTCAAGGGTTACAGGCTATGTGGATAAAATCTATGCCGATGATTATTCAACCGTTACCAAGGGTCAGTTACTAATGGTTGTGGATTCATCGGAACTTGAATTGCAACTTCAGGAAATGCAGGCTGACTATACGCAGTCACTCTCCGATATCGACAATGCCAGGGCCGCGCTTGTTAACGCCGAAGCTTCACTGGCTGCGTCGAAAGGTAACGTTGAAGTGACCAGGTTGCGGTTGGCCAAGTCGGTAAACGACCTGAAACGAGATAAAAGCCTTTCGGAAGGGAATGCTATTACTCAAAAACAACTCGATGACAGCCAGTCGGCCTTCGATATCACGTCAAAGCAGCTTGAAACAGGCCAGATGGATGTTAGGGTTGCCGAAACCCGTCTTACGGTTCTAAGTTCACTGGTGAAAAAAGCACAGGCGCAGACTGAAATTAAAAAAGTACGCATTGAGCAACAAAAACTGAAACTTTCGTATTGCCGTATTTACGCTATTGCCGACGGGAAACTTGGAAAAAGAAATATTGACGAGGGACAATTTATACAAGCCGGCACGCCACTATTCAGCATAGTGAACACCTATAGCCAGTGGGTTGTTGCCAACTTCAAGGAAAGCCAGTTGAAAAACATTCATGTGGGCGGAATAGTGCATCTTAAAATTGATGGCTATCCGAAACTTAATGTTCAAGGCAAAATTATTTCCCTGTCGGATGCCACCGGGGCTAAATTTTCTCTTCTTCCCCCTGACAATGCTACCGGGAATTTTGTAAAAGTAACCCAGCGTGTTCCGGTTCGAATCGAAATCCTGGAGGAGAAAAAATTTAAAGATATTCTGCGCGCCGGAATGAGCGTGGTTGTTTCCGTTCCCATTCAATAAAAGATATGGAATCATTAAGTAAGACGGCGAAGATCTTTATTGCGATCACGACGATCTCGGCTGCTATCATGGAGCTGATTGATACTTCCATTGTGAATGTAGCGCTGAACCAGATGGCCGGAAATCTTGGCGCTTCCATAGAGGATATCGCCTGGGTGATCACTTCCTATGCCATCGCCAACGTGATCATTATCCCAATGACGGGATTTCTGGCAGTATATTTCGGGCGGCGGCGATACTATATGGCATCCATAGCAATTTTTACCGTGGCCTCTGTACTTTGCGGAACATCTACCTCTCTGTGGGAAATAGTTTTATGGAGATTTGTACAGGGATTAGGCGGCGGAGCTCTGCTTTCCACATCACAGGCACTGCTTTTTGAGACCTTCACAGGAAAACAAAGGGGAATGGCAGCCGCCTTATTCGGAATGGGTGTCGTACTGGGGCCGACTATCGGGCCAACCTTAGGTGGAATTATCATCGACAGCTATTCGTGGCCGCTGATTTTCTTTATCAATGTTCCTTTTGGGATATTGGCCAGTGTTTTTGCCTATCGTTTTATACCCCGGGGATTTGATATCAAATTAAAACCCAGGATCGATTGGTCCGGGATTTTCCTGCTCACCATTGGTATTGGTTCCCTGCAATATATACTTGAACGGGGTGAGGCTGAAGACTGGTACGATTCCAGATTGATCATATGGCTTACCATAACTGCAGTTGTCGGGCTTATTACCTTTATTTGGTGGGAATTGCAGCAAAAAGAGCCTGTAGTTAACCTGCGTATTTTAAAGGACAGAAACCTGGCAATTACAACAATGCTCACGTTTATAGTCGGGTTTATACTGTTTACTTCGGTATTTATTTTCCCGCTGATGTTGCAAAGGGTATTAGGCTACACGGCTTATGAAACCGGCATCACACTTTTGCCTGCCACTTTTTTATCGCTTATCATCATGCCTTTTATCGGGAAGATGCTTCAAAAAGGCACACGACCACAAGTGTTTGTAGTCCTTGGATTTATCACCCTGATGGGCTTCGGAATATTGATGTCGCGGG
>CAISRK010000225.1 GCA_903887815.1 uncultured Bacteroidales bacterium
GGTCCCTGAACGATGCAATGAAAAAGCTTAACCTTACTTACCGCAAAACATGGGACAACCTGCATAAAATAGAGCGCGAATTAGGTTTCCCGCTTATTAAACCTACCCGAGGCGGAGCCGAAGGCGGTAATACAATTTTAACTATCGAAGGAAAAATCATTACCGAGGCTTTTCGTAAATTTCATGCCGAATATGACCTTATTATTCAGAAGGGATTCGAGAAAATACTGAATGATCTGAAACTGAAGATTAAATAAAGAAATGTTTTCTGCAAACTGAACTGAATGATTATTTGATACTTTTGCACACCGAATTGCATATTCGTGCAATTCGATGTTTAAATCCGGTTTCAATCCATGAACAATGCTATCTACAATTTCCCACTGCCGCAAAACGAACCTATCCTGGAATACAAAACAGGAAGTCCTGAAAGAATTCTGCTTGAAAAAGAATTACTGCGACAGACCAGCGAAACTATCGAGATTCCTTTGATTATAGGTGGAATAGAAATCCGGACCCTTCAAACCGGGGAGGTGCGCATGCCGCATAACCATTCGCATGTGCTTGCAAAGTATTACAAGGCTACTGAAAAGGAAGTGAGTGAAGCTATTGATTCGGCAATGGCAGCGCACAAAACCTGGTCGGATCTGTCATGGACCGTGAGAGCTTCCATTTTGCTGAAATCAGCGGAGCTGATCTCGGGCAAATACCGGCAGGTGATGAATGCTGCTACCATGCTGGGGCAGAGTAAGAATATGTTCCAGTCGGAAATTGATGTGGTTTGCGAAACCATCGATTTCTTGAAATTCAACGCTTATTTCGCTTCGAGGATTTATGAAATGCAACCCCGGTCCGCTTTCAACCAATTGAACAAAATGGAGTTCCGACCGTTGGAAGGATTTGTGTTTACTGTAAGTCCTTTTAATTTTACATCAATTGCATCCAACCTGAATATGGCTCCTGTAATGATGGGCAATACTACTGTATGGAAACCGGCAACCACATCGTTGCTTTCCAATTATTACCTAATGAAAATATTCAGGGAGGCAGGGCTGCCGGATGGAGTAATCAATTTCATTCCCGGCAGTGGTGCGCTCATAGGGAAACAGGTACTACAATCCCACGACCTGGCAGGAATTCATTTTACAGGCTCAAATAAAACCTTCAACAGCCTCTGGCAAGATGTTGCGCTGCAACTGCCCCGCTATAAGTCCTATCCCCGCCTGATTGGCGAAACCGGCGGCAAGAACTTCCTGTTTGTTCACCCCTCCTCTTCCGCGACTGAGGTTGCGGTTAACGCTTACAGGGGTGCATTCGAATACCAGGGGCAGAAATGTTCAGCCGTGTCGCGTATGTATGTACCTGCTTCGCTCTGGACATCGGTAAAGGATGAATTACTCCGCATATGTTCGGAAGCTCTGATGGGGGATGTGATGGACCCATCGAATTTCATTAATGCAGTAATTGATGAAAGTTCCTTCGACAACATCATGGAATTTATCAAGTATGCTGAAAATTCAGAAGAATCGGATATAATTGCAGGTGGCAGGGGTGATAAATCGACAGGGTATTTCATTGAGCCGACAATAATCGTAACAAGCAATCCGTCATTCAGGACGATGGAGGAAGAAATCTTTGGCCCGGTGCTCACGATTTTTGTTTATGGTGACGACAAACTACAGGAAACCATCGAACTGTGCAATACGACCTCTCCCTACGGGCTGACCGGGGCTGTATTTGCACACGACAGGGTTGCCGCTTCGGCCATGTGCGAGCAATTGCGTTATGCTGCCGGAAACTTCTATATAAATGACAAACCTACCGGAGCCATAGTCGGGCTTCAGCCATTTGGCGGTTCACGGGCATCAGGAACCAACGACAAAGCGGGGGGTGAATTTAATCTTATCCGCTGGATCAGTCCACGTACTATTAAGGAGACTTTCCTGCCGGCAACCGAATTTCGCTATCCCTATATGATTGATTAATAAACAAACAACAAAATAGTATGAGAATTGAATTAACAAACCTCGGAATCGAGGAGATTAACAATGGAGCTTGTACCGGAAGCAATTGGATTGAAACCAGCGGCGACGAAACAGCATCCTGTTCACCTGCTGATGGTTCGGTGATAGCAAGAGTGAAAAATGCTACTATGGAGGATTATGAGCATCTCATGGCAAAGGCACAGCAGGCTTATACAGCATGGCGTATTGTTCCTGCACCTAAACGAGGCGAAGTTGTGAGACAGATCGGTGATGCTTTGCGTCGGCATAAAGAAGACCTGGGTTACCTGGTTTCGCTCGAAATGGGTAAAATCTACGAAGAGGGACTTGGAGAAGTACAGGAAATGATTGATATATGTGAATTCGCTGTTGGACAGTCGCGACTGCTTAACGGGGCTACAATGCATTCCGAGAGGCCGTTTCACCGCATGTATGATCAATATCATCCGTTGGGAATAGTCGGGATCATAACCTCGTTTAATTTCCCGGTTGCTGTTTGGGGCTGGAATTCAATGCTGGCTGCAATTGCAGGTGACGTGGTTATATGGAAACCAAGTTCAAAAACACCGCTTTGCGCTATAGCCGTGCAAAAAATAATTTCGGAAACACTCATCGCATGCGGAGTTCCTGAAGGTGTCTTCAACCTTATAATTGCCAAATCGGGTGTACTTGGTGACAATTTTGCAGCTGATAAACGCATTCCGCTTATTTCCGTAACCGGATCGACCGTTGTTGGCAAAAGGGTGGCTTCCATCGTTGGGCAACGACTTGGAAAAACCATACTCGAACTGGGCGGGAACAATGCCGTAATCATTTCGCAGCATGCCGACCTTGATATGACTCTGCAATCGGTTGTTTTCGGAGCAGTTGGCACCTGCGGGCAACGATGCACATCGACCAGGCGTTTGATTGTTCACGAAAAGGTTTACGCAGAAGTAAAAGAACGATTAATAGCTGCTTACAGCAGTATAACAGACCGTATTGGTGACCCTCTTGAGAAAAACACACTTATAGGCCCCCTGGTTGATAAATATGCTGTTGCAAATTTTAAAAATGCGCTTGTTGAGGTACAGGAAGAAGGTGGAAAAGTGCTTTTCGGCGGCCAGGTTTTGAGCGGCGAAAATTACACCTCTGGTAATTATGTAGTTCCGGCCATTATTGAAGCCGAAAATCACTTCAAAAAAGTGCAGGAAGAAACCTTTGCCCCTATTGTTTATATGGTTAAATACAAAACTATCGAAGAGGCAATTGCACTTAACAATGCGGTACCCCAGGGATTGTCGTCCTGTATTTTTACCGAAAACCTGGTTGAATCGGAAAAATTTCTGTCCGAAACCGGTTCCGATTGCGGTATTGCAAACGTGAACCTGGGAACATCTGGAGCTGAAATCGGGGGAGCCTTCGGGGGCGAAAAAGATACCGGCGGCGGACGCGAATCGGGATCGGACGCATGGAAGGCTTATATGCGCCGTCAAACCAACACAATAAACTTCAGCGGCCAGACCGCATTGGCACAGGGAATTACTTTTGATTTCTAATTCAAGTAACAATTATTTTATAAGGCAGGCTTAATCAACCTGCTTTTTTTATTAACAGCCATCAAAGGCACCCTCAGGCTCGCAGTTTGTAATAACGGTTTTACACTGATTCCAAATATTTACCATTTCCGCCCGGGGCTCGATAACTCAGCCCTTTCGAGCATTGAGGCCCGGGCCGGCTGCCCTGATTGTGCTTTCTTCGAATGCCAGTGCGAACTCGTATTGATTTTAATTTGAGTGGCAGGTTCATCTTCCGTGTAAACCTTAGCGCCAACGGGTAATATCAGCTGCCTGCTGTTTTCATCCGATGTAAGTATTTTCAGATCGATGGGATAGGCATTCATCCTTTTGGAATCGTAATGCCTGAGCATGCCTGTTACAACCGACAATTCGGTGATGGGATTAATCCATTTTTTTGCCTGGTGATCGGTAAGGATAACCGGCATGCGGCTGCTACCGATACTTCGCAACAAGCTGTTGGCAGTGGTTGTAATTATGCTGAAAGCATTAAGATAGTCGCCGGTGGATGGATTGAACCAGGTATCGAAAATACCAGCAAAAGCAAATGGGTTATGATGTTGCCGAAGGTAAACCAGGTAAGGTTTCGGATTTCCCTGTCCTGTGGCTCCGGCAATAAAGGCAGATGCAGGAATCAGGCAGCGTTGCGAGCGTACAGGCTTTCGGAAAGCTTTCTTAAGAATTATACCTTTTGAACCGTGGAAGCCCGGGTTGTCGTCGGCATTTGAGTCGCCTTCGGCGCGGGCATTGAACAGATTCATTTCGGATTTTGCCCAGAAAGGAGTTAGTCCGAATTTAAAGAGCTGTAATTCGTAGGGCTTGTCGCAGGTAATTACCGGCACATACCGTCCGGGGCTGATGTTATACTCCGGCTCCATGGTCAAGTTCTGGGGTGGTAATCCAAATCGGGTTTCTATAACAGGGAGTTCAGCAGCAAGGATATAACGAAAGCACATTGATTAGAAATTAAGCAAGGTTGTCGCTACAAGATAAGTAAAATAATCCGGAAAACAGGGACTCCTGATTTTAGTTTTTTGCAGGATTCCGAACCCCGGCAATAAAGTGGATTAGGCTGAAAAATATGAAAGCCCGGACAAACCGGAAACAAACAACAGCAGCCGGTTCTTCGCCGGATTAAATAGGATTGCTATTTATTAACAATAATCAGTGCTGCAATTACACCGGGAATCCAGCCGCAAAGCGTAAGGATAAAAACCAGCAGAACCGAACCACAGCCCTTATCGGCAACAGCCAGGGGCGGGAATATAATACAGAGGATTACGCGCCAAAACGACATAGAAATTGTTTTGAGATTTTCACTAAGTTTTTTAAAAAGTATAGGGTATCAAAAGTATTAATTTTAATTTTACCGGAGTTCCGGAAGAAATTGATATTGATCTGTGCCTGGATGAATTATATTAATAAGGAATTAATGAAAATGTCATCAGTTAAACTTCCATACCCTGGCGTTCTTCTTCCCGCTCCATCCGGGTTTAAACTCAAAGGTCTTATGCTTCGAAAAGGAATCAATGGTAATCATGGTTGTAAATCCAGCTACAATACCTATGGTGCTGCCCAATGCCCAGTTTTTGTACATTCCGGTGTTCATATGTCCTTCGCTGTACTTGAAGCATATAAAAGGCGATAATACCATCACGAGCAGCGAACCAAACAATACAACTTCGGATCCTTCGGCACGGTCCCTCCATTTTTTATTGTAGTAATCGAGGTAATGTATCCCACTCACAGGTATCCGCATAAAGTTCGTATCGGTATAATCCGATACACTGTATTGCCTGGCAGGTATTACGAAGGATTGCTTCACGCCGCTGGTATAGTTTTTCGTGAGCCTCACCTGCACCAGTTTCATGCTGAGTGAATCGTGGCTCCCCGACAGGAAATTGCCATCGAAAAACCGGGTAATTTTAACGGAATCGGAATCTTCGAGCCTCGTCCCCACGGTTGTATACATGCCTGTATTGATTTTAATGGTTTTGAGCTTCGGTTTGCCGCTTAGCCTCTGTATCTCGCGGTTCCATGTCTGGGCCCCGGAATGGAACAAAAAGGTCATGCAAACTAATATTAGAAACAGTTTATTCATTTTGTACAAGGTTAGTTAAACAAAATTTCGTTAATCAATGACAAGAGCCCATGATCAGACCAGATATTCTATTTCTTCCCAAAATGAAGATTAAGCAGTGGCAACATCCGGAATTCCTTTGGATTATTTCCTGCATAATTAAGCAAACCAAACTGTATCCCGTGCAATTCGTCAGCCTGGTTGCAAATACCCAGGGATAACCCGTTCGAACTTTTTGTTTTAACATAACCGGCTATTCCAATTCCGCTCAGGGTATCGGCTTCGAGATAACCGGCTGTGAGGGCAATCCCTCTGACATGCTTTCCTCCTTTTATATAAAACAGGCTGCCGGCAATACCGTTTATTTCGCCGTTGGTACCGAGTCCCATTCCTGCAATTGCAAGCCCGTTTATGGCTTTGTTTGCACCCAATCCAAACCCTGAAATAGCAACACCCGAAATTTCCGATGAATTTCCGTCGGCCATAGTCAGCAGCCCGCTGAACGACAAACCGTTTATATCGCCGCCGCTGCCAAGTACAAAACCGGCAATGGTTATCCCGCTCATATTACCGTGTGATGAGCCAACCCCAAGCAACCCGATATTGATCGGCCCCATGGCTTTGGCCGTTGGAATTACACCAAGGTTAATCCCATTTACAACCGCTTCCTGGTTCTGGTACAGTTTGAGCCAGAATGTAATATTCAAGCCATTGACCTGCTTCACATTACAGTCGGCAAAGTTAATACGCACCCCGCTAAACTCCCTTGAGTTCCCGATACTTATCCCATATTTCTTAGACGGGAAATTGAGCGCCCTGCCGGTGCAGACTAAGTCCTGGGCTATAGCCGCCACTGAGCCGACAAGTAAGCACACAAGAATGGAAACTATTGTTCTTTTCATAGCCCGAATTCTTAGCAGGAGTATATAAGCCCGATAATTAACCAATCGCATTGGAATGATCCGCTGATCAGGATGCACCATTTTTATTGGCTTCCTTCTTTTTGAACCAATTACTGAGCAGAAAGAATACCCCCACGAGTACGAAAGGAAAATTAATCACCAGTATAACTCTCAGGCTTATCCACACGGAATGGTTCATGTCATAATTGTGCGTGTATATAAACGGACTGGTAACCAGGCCGATCAGCAGGAAAATAATCCCACCGGCAAACTCCCATTTCCAAGCAATAACAAGCAAAGCGATAAGAATATAAGAGGGAACGAGATGCATGCCAAAATCAGCAAGTTGCTGCCAGATTGTAAGTCCGGGTGCAAATGCATCCAGTGCAAACATGCTTATAAACAATATGGCCAGGATGCAGAGGATCCTCGGTAGCCAATGAAACACTGTCAATTGATTTTTCATTGTAAATAATTTTAAGGTTTAACGGAGAATAAAAGGAACTATAGTAGCAATAACACCTGAGCAGATAACAACCATCATAAAAAGGTTGTACCTCACATTGTAATTCCCTAACAGTGTTTCGTCATAGTATTTGTCCACGTTCTGGTCCTTATACATGGCTATAAGCCCGTTAGCCAGTTTGTTGCGTGTTTGCCTGCCTTTGAGCAGACCGAAGATAACAACGATATTCACGATTACGATAAGGAAAACAAATACAAACATTACAGCAAGGCTCGAGCTTTGTGTTCTTGATTTCTCCACCAGTCCTGAATTGACTGCAAGAGTGATAAGGTTCAGAAGTATTGCCGTCAGGATGAAGATGGTGTCAGTCTTGGTGTTCTGCTGCAATTCATTTGTGATGTGGGTGTGAACATGTTCAATCATAGTATACCTCCTTGTTTTTAGTGATTAGTATTCAAATTTAGGTTATTTTTTGCCAAAGCGGGTGCAATACAGGTCAAGCATTTCCTGTTCGATGGTAAGTTCTTCGAGTGGAACCGGATCGGTTTTTTGAATTTCCTTCAACATTTCATCAATATTTTCAGTTGGTTTAAATAGCCGGACCATTTCATTTGTAATATCAACTGTTTGAACCTCAGGATCGGCCCATGCTAATTCATACTTACTCATTATAATATTCACACCTGCCTTTTTTGCTACCTCAGGAAGCTGATCCTTAACAAGTTTAACTAAAGCAGCTGTCGTTCCAGTCGCAAAAATCATCTGGTGCAGCAAGTGCTGATACGACATAGCCTGAACCGAAAGCTGCTTAACCATAAGGGTATCATGCACTTTATTGGCTGAGTCGTTTTGACTGCGGAATTTTGACTGGTAGTCAGCAAAAAAACCGGAACGCGAATATGCGAACACGATAGCACGCGAATCGTAAACACCGATCTTAGTTATTTTCGACTTTTTCTGTGCAAAAGCCTGGCTTATACTTAGAAAACAGATTGCAACAACAAGTGTGATACCCATAACCAGCAAGCCTGAAAGGTTCTTTTTCATTGTTTGGTCCTCCTTTTAAAATTTGTTACATATTGAATTAATTGATTTTTTATTAATTTTGGTTTTAATTGTATTATCCAGAAAAAGTTCGATGATCAAAATTAGATGGTCATGATCAGGATGAGTTGAAATATGCTTGTAAAACATTTGTAAACCTTTTACAAGCATTCTACCTTTACAAAAACAAATAATCTATCACCTTTGCACGAGAAAGATCATATCCTCTTTGAATTGCTCAAGCAAAAGATTGTAGCGGTGATGCAACGATCCTATCCCGGTATAAATCCTTCCATCTCGGCATGGAAGGGACAGGAAATCACAGATTTCCAGGAAGAACTGCGCATAAAGGTAAATGCCAATATCAGCGAAAAGTGGTTTTACACTCATATGAAATCGTCGCACGGTTCGCTGCCTCGCATTGATATGCTCAACTTCCTGAGCATTTTTGCAGGGTATAAGAATTGGGACGACTTTGTGCACCAAAACCATCAACAGTCGGCAATTTTACGCAAAACCCTGAACCCTGACCGGTACTTCCTGACCATTCCATTGTATGCGATTATCACAATTGCCATATTTTTTGGTTTGTTTAAACTACTAAACACCAGAGATTACAGGTTTTCATTTATCGATGCCGACACTCATGAACCCATAACAGGCAACAAGACCGAAATAACAATTCTTGAAGATGGTGAATCGCCTGTTAGTTACCTCACGGGAAACGATGGATGTTTCCATCTCAAAACAGATAGAAGCAAAATCAGGATGGTGGTTAATTCACCTTATTACCAGGCCGATACTATAGTGCGTATTGTCACTAAACTTAACAGGGATGAAGTTGTGATGCTGAAACCTGATGACTATTCGCTTATGATCCATTATTTTTCGACCCTGAAAGTGGACGACTGGGAGAAACGGCGAGCACGGCTTGATGAAATGATAGCCGATGAAGCTATGATTTACCAGGTTTTCGGCGATAACAAGGACCTTGGGATGGCTTTGTACAACAAGCAGGAATTTATCGACAAACTTACGATGCCTTCGGGCAGCCTCAGGAATATCGAAATACTGGGTTCGCAGTTCAGTAAAGGGGAACTGATGATACTGCGGTTCCGCATCAATGATAAGCAAAAATGAAAAAGAAATTACTGTTTCCGGCTCTCGTTGTTATGTACTTACTGTTCAGTGCCAAAAGCTGTAACAGTGGGGAAGAAATGACTGATGCCCGTGAACAGAACAAAATCAAAACAACAAAGGACAGTATTGTGCATAACTTTGGCTCAGAAGGTCTCTCTGAAGAAGCACTCCGTGCTTATGAGGAAACGGCGAGGCTCCGATTCGCTGATTTCGCCGACTACTATACAATACTTACCGACACAGCCGCTGCCAGAACATTCAGAATCCGTGCGGGAGAAATGATTTCAAATATTTTCATATCCGAAAATTCCGTTTTCCTTATTTCTGCCCCGGGCGGGAGCCGGGCTACAGAAAAAATATGTCTGAAGGATTTGGTTGATAATGCCTGGGCTAAAGGGAAGAACCCTTTCACACTGTCACCTGATTCAGTCTGGATTACACAACAACTTCACCAGCAAAACGATTCGGTTTATGCGGGAAAGCTTGCATTTACTTCAACCAAAATACCTTCAGCCAAAAAGGCTGTTGCCTTCGGGAATAGCGAGATCTTTGTTTTAAAACGAGAAAAGAGTTTTGGCAGGGAAAAGCTAAATGCATGGACAGTTGTTTTGGGAGAAACTCAGATTAATATGACCACCGGCAGATAAAACTTTCTTAAAAAGGAAAAGCCGGACCGGGGTTATAAAAAAATCCCGGGAACAAAGTCCCGGGACAATCAGTAAAATTCATACTGGTGAACCCTGCGATCTGCTTTATGTGAATACACAATTATCTTTTTGCCAATGGAGGAGGTATGAATTTTACCACTTTATTCCTGATAGGTTTTATAGTACGAAGATAAGCATAAATTGCTTTCAGGTCATCATCGTGCATACCTCCATACATGGTCCAAGGCATAATCGAATTAAATTCACCGGGTTTGAGCTTTGTGCTGAGCGTAGTAGAATCGGACCTTGAATGGAACAGAGCCAGGAAATTCTCTTCACTCCAGTTCCCAATACCCGTTTCCGGATCCGGAGTAATGTTGCCGGAGGTTAGCAGCGAACCATCGGGGAAGGAGAACTTCCGGCCACCGCCGAATTCAGTTCCGGCTACCAGATTGCCTTTATCAAACTGCGTATGACAGTCGATACAAGCCGCTGCACTAACCAGGTATTTCCCATAGGCCGGCACATCCGATTTCGAAGGCATCTTTGTCAGGCTTGCTTTTTGAGGTATGGTGTTTATAATCAAGTTCATCGGGAAATCGGATTTTGAATCCGGGACAACGTTTTTAATCGGTTTTAAAGTCCTGATATAGGAAATTATGCTATTAATATCCTCTTCATCCATTTGGCCATAATAGTGGTAGGGCATTACCGGGAAGATGGCCTTGCCTTTACGGTCGACGCCGGTTGTAATAACCCTGAAAAGTTCACCGTCGGTATAATTGCGTATGCCTTCTGGGGTAATATTCCGTGCATAATAGGTTCCCGGAAACCCGAATTTCTGATCGAAAATATCGCCTCCCATTCCCAGGGTAGCAGTGTCAGGCGGTCCTGAAAATCTTGACCAGTCGCGGTGCGAATGACAATCGATACAAACTGTTACGTGGTTGGCAAGGTATTTGCCGCGTTCTATGCGTTGCTGGGTGAGTTCAACTTTCATTTCAGGCGCCGCCCCTACCCGTGGCAAAGCAAATTTCAGATAACCCATCGCACCGGCAAGTACGAGAACAAAAATTCCAAAAATCCAGAGTAAAATTTTTCCTGCTTTTTTCATTTTCTGTGTTTTAGAAGTGATTGATTTGTTTGTTCTGACAAAAAGAGAGCCTTTCCGAAAAGCATTAACTTACAAATGGCTATGCGTAACATTGATTTGTAGCTTAATAATCCAGGGTATAACAAATTACCCAATATTGCTAAGTAACCAACGAAATGAAAAATTGTTTAGTGCAAATGGACTTATACACCCAGATAATCAGATGTTTAACATTTGTTTTGCATTTTAATTAAAAGTCTCAGCAGATATTAAACAGGAAAGATTTTGAGAATACGAGAGCCATTTGGGGATTTAAGATCTCTTAGCCGATATTAATGCCTTACAAAATCCCATCAATATTCCTGGTTCGATATAAAATCACTAATTTAAATGTTTGCGCAATTCACCCTGGGCACTCTGTACCCAGCACTGTGCACCATTGATTCTTCTATATCACAATACAGCATAAAACCCAAAAAGCTGCTTCACAGCAGCTTTTATCAATCTTGTGCGGATGAAGGGACTTCCGCCTGGGGCGGATAAACTTCTTGTCCCTGCATCCATCTGGAATAAAAAAAGCTACTTCTCAGCAGCTTCTATCAATCTTGTGCGGATGAAGGGACTTCCGCCTGGGGCGGATAAACTTCTCGTCCCTGCATCCATCTGGAATAAAAAAAGCTGCTTCTCAGCAGCTTTTATCAATCTTGTGCGGATGA
>CAISRK010000226.1 GCA_903887815.1 uncultured Bacteroidales bacterium
ACCGATAGTCGTGATTGAATTTCCTTTTCATTTCAAATAATGCTGAGTATTACATCTCCATTACGAGACTTTATTTGTTTACCCTGAACGCACTTTCGTTGGCGTATTCTTTTCCATCCATGGTCCAGAAAAACTTGGCTATATACTTACCGGCAATGAATTTATCAACCGGTATATATTGGATCAATGCCGTGTCAAAACGAATACTATCATTGAAATCTGCATTTTCGTCGGAAGGCCTGAAAAATACGACCTGGCCTTTAATAATCCTTCCCTTCAAATCACCTGGATAGCTAATCAAAATTCCACCAGCATCCTGGTTGATCGCAATCTTCCCTTTCAGGGAATTGGCATTTGCGAAGCGATCGATCTGCTTCTGGTATTCAAGTCCCTGCGGGTAATATTCCTCCGAAACCAAATCATTCCTTTGCTGAAGGCTCTTGTATATAACAAACACATTAACCAGCAGGAAGAGCGTTATAAAAATAAAAATCCCTGTTCCCCAATTAAATTTAATCTTCATTTTTCTAATTCTAAATTAAAGTCTTTGTAAAAGTCATTAAACCATTCGCAATAATCTTTGTTCGATGATGCGGAATGTTGTCCACGCACCTCTATCCATTCACCTGGTCCCCTAGTCTCTCTTTCTCCTTGTCTATTTCCTGTCCAAGGAATTCGGTCCGACAAAAGTAGATTCAATCTCATCCATCTTCCTACCGTTGCTTATAACCTTGAACTCGACTTCTGTATTCGATGATTTCAGATCATTCTTTTTTATTATCACAAGAAACTGGGCTTCGCCCACTTGTCCTTTTTCGACAATTAAGGGGGAGCCCACCATCATTATTTCACCATCTTCAGGCTTATCGAGTTTTAGTTCTACCGGCAAGGGATTCCTTGTTTTATTTATTACCTGAATCTGGTATATGTTGCTGTAATGAGCCGAATCATATTCCTGGAACATGGTACCTTTCTGGCGCAGAATCGTGGATTCAATATCGGTGCGTATCGAGAAGAGAAACGCAATTAACACTAGTAAACCTCCCAATACCACGGAATAGAATATAATCCTGACATTTACCCTGAGCTTAACTTTATCGGCAATGCTGCTCTCAGAGGCATAACGTATAAGTCCTTCAGGTTTCTTAACACGGCGCATAACCGTATTGCAGGCATCAATACATGCTGTACAATTTATACACTCCAGCTGGGTTCCATTGCGGATATCAATACCTGTGGGACACACAGCCTCACAACTTCCACATTCAACGCAATCACCTTTTCCTTTGGCATTCCGGTCCTCCAGGGGGTTGTATTTACCCCGGGGTTCGCCGCGTTTATAATCGTAACTGATAACAATGGAGTTGCGGTCGAGTAATACACCCTGTAAACGACCGTATGGGCAAATAATGATACAAACCTGCTCGCGCAATTTTGCAAAAACGAAATAATGCACAGCACTAAAGATAATCATCCCTATAAAACCGCCCAGGTGGGCTTTTGGCCCGTCAGCAATCAAATCCCGTACGTATTCGATGCCGAAAATATAGGCCAGGAAAAAATGCGCTGAGACAAACGAGATGAGGTAGAAAATCAGGTGTTTCAGTCCTTTACGCCCGAATTTGTTAAAACCAAGGGCTGCATCGTCCAATTTGCGCTGCTGGCTGTAATTCCCTTCAATCCAGTATTCGATCTGCCTGTATACAAATTCCATAAAGATGGTCTGAGGGCATATCCACCCACAAAAGATCCTTCCGAAAATCACTGTAAACAGCACAACAAAAACGATGAATGCTATCATTGAAAGAACAAACAGGTGAAAATCCTGCGGGTAAAACATTACCCCGAAAATGATGAATTTACGCTCGAGGAAATTAAAAAGCAACAGAGGGTCACCCTTTATTTTGATGAAAGGTATAATAACGAAAACTGCAACAAGGAATAATGAAACTAATTTCCTGTAGTTATATAGCTTGCCTTTTGGTTTTTTGGGATATACCCAAACCCGGCTCCCATCGTCGCCTATGGTCGATTGTTTATCGCGAAAATCGTCAAACTCTTCGAACTCTTCCATTATGTATGTAATTTATGCAAATATATAAAAGGCTGTGAAGTGCAGCACTTCAACAGCCTTTATTTTTGATTGTTTTAACTCTCCGAAGGTATCAGCTAAAAAGCTGATCTGGCGCAGGAGATTTATTGATATCAGCCGAATTTGTCGTACTTCTTGCCTTGTGGAGCTTTTGGATTAGGCGGATTTGTTCCCTGCAGGGTGAGTATATAACTCAGCACCTGCTGCCTCTGAACCGGGCTCAACTGGTCTTTGTAAGGAATCATTCCTTTTTCGATTACCCCGTTGGTAACAACCTGGAACAGGTTCTTAATCGAAATGGAATTCGTAATCGTATCGCCGTGAATCCAGTACTGATCTGTAAAGTTAGGTCCAACAAGACCCTGTCCCTGTTGTCCATGACAAACTGAACATATTTTCTTGAAGGTTTCCTGACCGGAAGCCAGGTCAGCTGGAGCTGTCAAAGGAACCATGGTTTCAAGATCGACAGTAGCTTGTGGGTTGGCATTTCTAAGCGAATCCAAAGCAGCCATCTCGCTTTTATATTCATCTTCCTGAGAAGGGAACATCTTTTTGATGGATTCACTTTTAATCACATGGTATCCAAGCAGGTAAACCACTGCAAAAATAATGGTCACATAAAACAGGTATACCCACCAGCGTGGCAATTTATTATCAAGTTCCCTGATGCCATCATATTCGTGGCCTCCAAGATAACGATCCTTGGTCAGTTCGTCAATTTCGGGTTCTTCGTGGTGTTTTTTATTTTCGTCTGTATTGCTCATCGTTCTGTTTTTTGAATGTTTAACTTACACTTCATGTGAGTTGTATTTCTCATCGTTTTCCAATGGTAATTCACCACATTCCTTTTCCTTGCTTTTCTTCATTGTAAGAGTATGAATTGTCACAAGCCCGAAGAAAAGAATGAAAATCCCTAATGCTACTATCGGGAACCAGTAGATTCCTTCAATAGAATCGAATAAACGTGAAGCTATACCCATGATGTGTTTTCCGTTTTGATTATTTTAAAGCTGTTTTACTGTCACCAACATCAGTACCAAGACGCTGAATATAAGCAATTAAGGCAATTACCTGTTTTGATGCAGCCACATTAATTCCTTCAGCCTTTAAGCCGGCTGAAATTGTTTCGGCCTGGGCTTTTGCATCATCAGTAGCTTTCAGATCATAGCCCGCCGGGTATGGAACTCCAAGTTGCTGCATAACCCTGATTTTTCTCGGGGTCGATTCAATGTCGATTTCTTTCTCGGCCAGCCATGGATATTTCGGCATAAGCGACTGAGCATTGATCTTTTGAGGATCCATGAAATGGTTGTAATGCCATGAGTTCGGTTTGTAAAGCGGGCCACTTTTCACGCCTTCGCGGAACAAATCCGGGCCGATACGTTTCGATCCCCATTGGAACGGATGGTCATATACATATTCACCAGCTTTTGAATACTCGCCGTAACGCTCGGTTTCGGAGCGGAAAGGCCTGATCATCTGCGAATGGCATACATAGCAACCTTCTTTTATATAAATATCCCTCCCCTGCAATTCGAGCGGTGTGTAGGGCTTAACTGTGGCTATTGTTGGAATATTCGACTTGATAATGAAAGTCGGGATGATTTCAACAATTCCACCAATCAGAACCGCTACTATGGCCAGGATCATAAACTGAACCGGACGGCGCTCGATAAAACGATGGAAACTTTCGCCCGACTGGCGTGCACCTTCTTTTTCAAGAGCTGGTGCCTCAGCAGCCTCCAGGGCAACAAACGAACCTGCCTGAACCGTTTTGTAAATATTATACACTAATATAAACATACCGGCAAAATAGAGTAATCCGCCAAACAGCCTCATGTAATACATTGGCATGATCTGCGTAACAATCTCGAGGTAGTTCGGATATACCAGTTCGCCGGCAGCGTTGAATTGTTTCCACATCGAAGCTTCCGTCCATCCTGCCCAGTACAATGGCAGTGAATAGAACAATATTGCAAGTGTACCCAGCCAGAAATGAACGTTCGCGAGCTTGTTGGAATATAGTTTTGTTGCAAATATCCTTGGGATTAACCAATAAATCATACCAAAAGTCAGGAAACCATTCCAGCCCAGGGCCCCGATATGTACGTGGGCAACGGTCCAGTTGGTGAAGTGGCTGATGGCATTAATATTTTTAAGCGAAAGCATAGGGCCTTCGAATGTCGACATACCATAAGCGGTAACTGCAACAACAAAGAATTTGAGTACCGGCTCTTCGCGAACCCTGTCCCATGCACCACGCAAGGTGAGTAAACCGTTGATCATGCCTCCCCACGAAGGAGCAATAAGCATGATAGAGAATACCGTTCCCAGCGACTGAGCCCAGTTAGGCAGCGCCTGGTAAAGTAAATGGTGCGGTCCTGCCCATATATAAAGGAATATTAGCGCCCAGAAGTGTAGGATACTCAGTTTATAAGAGTAAACAGGCCTGTTGGCAGCTTTAGGCATAAAATAATACATAAGTCCCAGGTAAGGGGTCGTGAGGAAAAATGCAACTGCATTATGCCCATACCACCATTGAACGAGTGCATCCTGAACGCCTGCAAAAACCGGGTAGCTTTTAAATATTGCCCAGGGTATTTCCATTGAGTTCACAATGTGCAGCACTGCAACTGTGACAAACGTCGCGATGTAAAACCAGATTGCGACATAGATGTGTTTTACCCTTCTCTTGAGAATAGTCCACATCATGTTCCAGCCGAAAATAACCCAGATAACTGCTATCGCAATGTCGATTGGCCATTCAAGTTCAGCATACTCTTTTCCGGTAGTAAAACCTGCCAGTAATGAAATAGCAGCAGCTACAATAATGGATTGCCAGCCCCAGAAATGGACCCTGGTCATCCAGTTACTCGCCATTCCTGTTTTAAGCAATCGTTGTAATGAATAATAGTAACCGGTAAAAATACCATTACCTACAAATGCAAAAATTACTGCATTCGTGTGAACAGGGCGGACACGCCCGAACGATGTGAACGGCAGGCTGAAATTAGCCGCCGGAAGTACCATTTGCAATGCAACCAGCACTCCAACCAGCATGCCTACAACACCCCAGAATATGGTGGCATAGGCAAACATTTTCACAATTTTGTTGTCGTAGTAAAATTTTTGTAATTCCATACGCTTTTTTGGTTTAACTAAACTTTGTTTTGGTTTGTATTTGTTTGTTCTGAACTAATATCTTCATTATCATATAAAATCCTTATTGAAGGGGAAACATCGTCATCGTACTGACCTGACCGGGCAGCCCACAAAAAGGCAACCAGGAATCCGGAGGCGACAAAAATACTGAAGCCGATAAGTACGATTATAACACTCATTTAAGTATCGAAATATTGAATTAGTCAAAGATATTGAAACAGATATTACAAAGTTCAACATCTGTGTAATTTAGAACTATTCCTTATAAGAGTATATTATTTTGAAAATAAACAATTTATATACATGTCGAATTAACGCTATGTTAACAATTGAAAAATAAAATTTGGGAAAACAGGTAAATAGATACCGAATTAATTCAGGTAGAGAATGTATTAATTTAAAATTTTTTTGATTTTGAAAGCACAGAAACTGAAAAACTTGCAAATGTCACAACCGATATTGAACTCAGTGGCATAAGTATAGCTGCTACAACGGGCGACAGCAAACCCTGGATGGCAAACGACAGGCCAACAATATTATAAAGAAAGGATATCAAATAACTTGCATAAACGATGTGTAGCGCTGATTTTGAAAATTTCAGGTAGTCCTGTAACCTCCCGAACTTTGACGAAGAAAGAATGGCATCGCAGGCAGGCGAAAAATGATAAATGTCGTCAGCTATGGTTATCCCAATGTCAGCTTTAAGCAATGCCCCGGCATCGTTGAGTCCATCGCCGATCATTATCACATTTCTTCCGTTTTGTTTCAATTCATTAATATACTCGAGTTTATCAACCGGTGATTGGTTAAAATGAAATTTAGTGGCTGATGAAAAATAGGCTTTTAGATTTTCTTCCTCCGAATTGTTGTCGCCTGTAAGCAAATGGAGTTCCATTGGCTGCAGACCCGAGATAACCTCATTTAAACCGGAGCGGTAATGATTTTCAAGTTTGAAAAAGCCCCTTGCTTTATTATCGACCGAAACATAAACTGTTGAATTCCGGCTTTCTTCCGTATCGTCGGTTCCTGCAATAAACTTTCGTGAACCCAGCATCACCCTGTGATTGTCAACTTCACCAATAATCCCAAGCCCTGATAGTTCCCTGTAATTTTCAACTTTAAGCAGGACACTTACTGGCAGCCACTCACTGACCATTACCGACAAAGGATGTGTTGAATTACGTGCAACTGACCGTACCCATTGCTGTTCAGTAGAAGAAAGAACGTCGCCTTCACACATAATATTCATTGAACGGGAATGAGTGAGCGTACCTGTTTTGTCGAAAACAACTGTATTGGCCTGTGTTAGTTTTTCGATCACTTCGGTATTCTTGATATAAAATCCATTCCGCCCGAAAACCCGCATCACATTCCCGAATGTAAATGGGATAGTCAGCGACAGCGCACAGGGGCATGCAACTATAAGGATGGACGAAAATACGTATACTGCTTTCCCCAGATCGCTGAACGACCAGTAAATGCCTGCACCTGAAGCAATAGCAAGAATAACCAATGTAAAATAATGACTTACCCTGTTAACAACAGTCTGCATCTGCATTTCACGGTCAGCACCCAGTTTATCTTCATTCCAGAGTTGGGTAAGATAGCTTTGGGCAACTTCTTTTTCGACCCTAAGTTTGATGGCTGCACCGGTCTGCTTACCACCTGCAAAAACAAAATCACCGGCTTTTTTATTTACCGGGATCGATTCGCCGGTAACGAAACTATAGTCAATATTACCTTCTCCATCAGTAAGTATTGAATCCACAGGGATAAGTTCCCCGTTGCGAACGAGAATGTGATCCCCGATTTTGAGATCTTTCAGTTGAACAAATTCTTCGGCACTTTCCGAAATACGCGTTACAGCAATCGGGAAATAGGACCGGTAATCGCGATCGAACGAAAGGGATTGATAGGTACGGCTCTGGTACCAGCGCCCGATAAGCATAAAAAACAGCAAGCCTGCCAGCGAATCCATATAGCCCGTCCCTGAACCGCTGAATATTTCATAGCTGCTTTCAAGAAAAAGAGCAAGTATCCCGATCGAAAGAGGAAGGTCGATATTGATTATCTTTTTACGCAGGCTTTTAAAAGCCGAAAGAAAAAAATCGCTGCTGCAATATGTAATTACAGGCAATGATAGTATAAATGATACTATTCCGAAGGTTCCAGCCATAAGTTTATCGACGGCTTCTCCACCAGGAAGATAATCAGGAAAGCTCAGAAGCATTATATTCCCAAAAGCAAAACCGGCAACACCTATTTTCATTATCATCCGCCGGTTCGCACGCTGATGCTCGTTTTTCTTTTCGCTCCTGTAACTGATGTCAGGAATATAATGAATGGAATGGAGCAATTCAACAACCTGGCGCAGTGAGATATCGCTTTCGCGGAAAGTAATGCTTACTTCCTTTCTCACAAAATTAACATGTGAGTGAATAATCCCCTTGTGCAGTTTAGCCAGGTTTTCAAGCAGCCATATACATGAACTGCAATGGATTGCAGGTATAAATAAATTGATACGCGAAATTCCCCCGTCGGAAAAGTCGAGAAGTTTTGTTCTTATTTCATCAGTATCAAGATAGGCATAACGCGTTCCGGATGTGTTCTCCTGTTCGAGCCGGATACCGGGTGTAGGCATCATTTCGTAATACCGGTTGAGTCTATTCTCAGCCAGAATCTGGAAAACCATACTGCAGCCATTGCAACAGAAAGGCTTTTCGTCCCAAATTACCGGATTCTTTCCGCAATCCTGCCCGCAATGAATACAATCAGCCATTCTATCAGTATTGATCGGGCGCAAAAATAGGTATTTTATCCATTACCGGACAGACCTGCAAGGTTGAAGATTTAGGTTGTTACCTACAAGAAGGCCGGTTGATGAAATATGTTATGACAGCACATTCACAAAGTAATAGCGAAGACGCAAGTGTATTTGATTGGATATCTATACCTTGCGTCCTTATATTATCATTGGCGTCCCTGTGTCAGAGACTCATCAAACAGAATAGAGTTAAGGCTATTCTTCGAGGGCAATCAGGTCGTTACCAAAACTGATACCCAGCCCGCGGGCTGTTTTCATTAAAGCCGTATCAAGGGTAATCAGGTTTGGCTTCTGAATGGCATCTTTAAGGGTAACACTGGTGATATATGGATGGCGGTACGAAACCATACGGCCATATTCCTCGTTTAAAACCATTTCAAATGCTTTTACACCGAATTGCGAAGCCAGTACCCGGTCGTAAGCGTTTGGAATACCGCCGCGCTGCAGGTGACCCAGGACAGTAACCCTTATATCATGTTCACAACCTAATTTTTTCAGGTCATCTTCAAGTTTAAACCCAATACCCCCAAGCCTGACATTTTCGTAACCTATTTCTTTGCTTTTTTCGCCAAATACGGTACCGTCCTTTGGTTTGGCACCCTCGGCTACTACGATAATAGCAAAACCGCGACCTTTGTGGAAGCGTGCATTAATCTTTGAAAGAACTTCGTTGATATCGTAAGGAATTTCGGGCAGCAGGCATATTTCGGCTCCACCGGCAACCGCTGCGTTTAAGGCAATCCAGCCGGCATCGCGGCCCATTACTTCAAGAATAAAAACCCGGTTGTGACTGGTTGCAGTGGTTACAAGTTTATCAACTGCTTCAGTGGCCACCTCAATAGCGGTTTGGAACCCGAATGTTGAATCCGTCGCCGAAAGGTCATTATCAATAGTTTTAGGAACTCCAATAATATTCAGGCCCTGTTCGAACAGCCGTTGGGATATTCTTTGCGAACCATCGCCACCTATACTGATAACAGCTTCGATACCCAGGTATGAAAGTTTACGGATCATTTCTTCTGAACGATCAACATACTCCCATTCACCCTTTTTATTTTTAAAAGGCCAGGCAAAAGGCCCCCCCTTATTGGTTGTCTGAAGGATTGTTCCTCCCTGGTAATGAATACCGGCAACCCGCTCTGCATCAAGAACCATAAGTTCAGTCGGTTCATTCAGAATTCCATCAAAGGCTTTAACACTTCCGACTATTTCCCAATCAGATTCGTGTGAAGCACGCTTTACAATTGCCCTGATTACTGCATTTAACCCGGGACAGTCGCCGCCACCGGTTAACACCATTGCTCTTCTCATATATTTATATTGTTGAATACCAATTATTTGCGGTATTTGATTTCCATTTTCAAAATTGGTGCAAAATTATAAAAATTATATCTCGACTGGCATTTTATATTTATTAGCTGAATAAGTTCCGTATACATTCGTAAAAGAATGATATTCATCATGTTGTAAAACAATAATTTTCACGACAAAAGAAGGAAAATAATAAATAATTATACAATATATTGATTAATAGTATTTTACAGAAATGTAAGTAATTTACTGAAATTACATAATTAGTCCGGGAAACATATAAAATCTTTCAGAGAATCGCAATTCAGATTATCCAATTACCAGTAAAAGATGGGAATAACCTTAAAATAAAAATACCAAACTTTATTCAACCTTAACTCTTTTTTAAGATTGGTTCATCCGATCAAATTCCTGGGTTTGGGATGATGAAAACTTTGCTTCTTCAAGCAGGGAATCACGATTCGGCAAAGTTAACCAGAACGTAGTTATAGATACTAAAGGCCATACCAGCATAACATGTAGCCCTAAAAGCAGGAACATCGTAATAGCCATAAAAGCAGGTGCTTCGATGAGTGCCCCGCGTATCACGTTCAATTCGCGCCAGGCCAGGAGTTTATCTTCCAGTGTATGCAGTTCCTGCAAAGCGCTTAGTTTCTTTGCATTAATAATTCTGTAAGCCATAATAGTAAACCCGGTAAATACAATTAGCCCAATGATATAAGGAGTCTTTTTGGCAACGGGCAGGCCAGTACCCAAAAACGGACCTACTGAAAAATTCACAAAAAGACTAGTAAATGAAAACATTACAAGTCCGGCTGCCAGTGAAAAATAAATAATACGAAGGCTTTTTATATATCCGGGATTCATACGTTGTGGATCGTTAATGATTGTTTTTAAGGATAGTATTACCGTGGTCACAATTATTATTCAAAAGTATTAATTCATTCCATAATTTAGCGCCCTCAAATAAGAATATTTTTACGAATAAGGCA
>CAISRK010000227.1 GCA_903887815.1 uncultured Bacteroidales bacterium
CAGGAGTAACAGCCTTATTTGGGATGATCATATGTTCACGCTATACGGGCTTGAAAAAAAGGATTTTAAGTATGCGTATAAATCATGGCTTTCGGGCGTTCACCCCGACGACCTGGAGCGCTGCAATGCCGAAATCCAGATGACCGTTTCAGGTGAGAAGGATTTTGATACTGAATTCCGTGTCTGCTGGCCCGACGGCTCCATTCATAATATCAGGGCTATTGCTGTTGCTCAGCGCGACGATACAGGCAAGCCTGTTACTATTATAGGAACAAACTGGGATATCACCCTGCAAAAGAAACTTGAAGAAAAATTAAAGTCCAGCGAAACCAATTTCCGGACTTTCTTCGAAACCATGAATGATATGATCATTGTTGGAAATATGCAGGGGAAAATCATTCATGTAAATACGGCCCTGTCGGCAACGTTGGGCTATACCGAGCCGGAACTGAAAGAAATGCACGTTCTTGATTTGAACCCGGCCGAAATGCGTGCCGATGCCGAGGAAATCTTCAACGAGATGTATGCCGGAAAACGAAGTTTCTGTCCTTTACCTCTTGCCAGGAAGGATGGATCGTTTGTACAGGTCGAAACCTATGTATGGTTTGGTAAATGGGATGGAAAAGACTGTATTTTCGGTTTATGCAAGGACCTGACAGTTGAACAGGAAGCCTTACAGAAATTTAACAGGATCTTTAATAATAATCCTGCCCTCATGGCAATAAGCACTATTCCTGATGGCCTGTTTACAGATGTGAATAATACATTCCTGGTTAAGACCGGGTTCGCCAGGGAGGAAATAATCGGGAATTCAACACTAAACATGGGGCTTTTCATGCAGCCTCAAAGACAAAAGGAAGCAGCATTGCGCTTAGCCGAAACCGGGGTATTGCATAACTTCGAGCTGCAGATCAGAACAAAGTCGGGCGAAGTACTCGACGGGCTTTTTTCGGGCGAAATAATCGAAAGCCAGGGTAAAGCATACTTTCTCACTGTAATGATTGATGTTACGGAACGGAAAAAGGTTGAAGATGTATTGAGAAGGAGCGAAGCGAACCTTGCTAATGCTCAGCGGATCGCACATCTGGGCAGTTGGGAATGGGATATCAAAACTAATTTGAGCAAATTGTCGGACGAGATGTGCCGCATTTTCGATATTGACCCTGAGGAATTTGATGGTACACCTGAAAAATTTATCAGTGTACTTCATCCCGATGATATAAATCTGTTCAGCAAAAGCTTGAAGGACAACATTTTAAACAAGAGTTCGCTGGATATCGAATACCGGGTTATTCATAAGGATGGTTCGGTGCATACCATAATTTCGAACGGCATTTTAGAAACCGATAAGGATGGAAAACCTGTGAAAGCAGTTGGCACCGTGCAGGATATTACCGATCGGAAACGTGCGGAAGAATTATTGCATCAATCGAAAAGTTTCCTGGATTCTATTATTGAGAATATTCCGCACATGATTTTCATTAAAGATGTTAATGAACTGCGTTTCCTCAGGCTTAACAGGGCCGCCGAAGAACTCCTGGGAATACCGATTGATGAGATGATTGGTAAAAATGATTACGATTTCTTCCCGAAAGTAGAAGCCGATATATTTACCGAAAAGGACAGGCTTGTGGTCGGAAGCAGGGAAATGAAAGATATTCCTGAAGAAATAATACATACCCGGAACAAAGGCATGCGGGTTCTTCATACCAAGAAAGTCCCGGTAATGAACAAACTGGGTGAACCCGAGTACCTGCTTGGCATATCGGAGGACATAACCGAACAGAAACAGGACGAACTTGTAAGGAAAATACAGGAAGAAAAGTACCGTACCATACTGAGTTCTTCACCTGACGGCGTTTTCCTTATCGATCTGAAAGGAAAAATTACCGATGTTTCGGAACTCGGACTCGACATTTTTGGTGCCAGGAGCATGGACGAAATGGTAGGTAAGCGAATTTTTCATTTTGTGCCCAGCGAAGAACGCGATACATTGCGTAAAATTGTTGAAAAAACAATGAATGAAGGGCTTGCCCAGAATATTGAAATCCGCGTAAGGAAGCTCAACAAATCAATTGCCCCCACCGAAGTAAGTTCTACGCTGATTCAGAATACCGAAGGAGAGCCGATATCGTTCATGCTTATAATCCGCGATATTTCGCAGCGTAAAAAAATGGAAACCAAGCAAATACATGCCGATCGCATGGCTAACCTTGGCGAAATGGCTTCCGGTATCGCCCACGAAATCAATCAGCCTCTCAACATTATTTCGATGGTGATGGATAAAATACTGTTTCAATCGGCCAAAACCGAAAGTATAGATATTGATTTTCTGAAAACGAAGTCGGAGAAAATATTCGATAATATAACACGCATCAGGAACATAATTGACCACGTAAGAACATTTTCGAGAAGCCACGACGATTTCGTGCTTACGGCATTCGATATTAACAAGAGTATCGAAAATGCCGTTTCAATGATCACTGAGCAATTCAAACACTTCGGTATTCAGCTGAATCTGGATCTCGACAATAGAATTCCTCTTTTGGTTGGCAATACCTATAAATTTGAGCAGGTCATTGTAAACCTCCTTGTCAATGCCAAGGATGCAGTGATGGAAAAAAAGGACAAACAGAAAACGGATTCGGTCATGATAATCGGCATTAAAACGTTCTTTGCGAACGGGCAACTGTTTGTTGAACTTACCGATAACGGAACCGGTATTAACGAAGACGATATTAATAATATAATGCTGCCTTTCTACACCACAAAGGACGAAGGCAAGGGGACAGGTC
>CAISRK010000228.1 GCA_903887815.1 uncultured Bacteroidales bacterium
AATAAACAATAATCTAACCCTATGAGAAAACTTTCTACACTCTTAATCAGCTTTTTGGTCGTAACTTTTGCATTTGGCAAATCGGTTACTTTCGAAAAAGCCGGCCAGGTTGCAAACAACTATTTCGGGCTTTATTCCGGTAAAGCAAATCACACTGTTGCTAATAGCTTTAGCAAATCATTAGATGGAATCACTACCTATTATGTTTTCAACTACACAGGTGGGGGTTTTGTAGTCGTTTCGGCTGACGATGCTGCGATTCCGGTCCTGGCTCAATCAAACGAAGGTTTCGTTGAAAATATCATTACGAATCCTGCTACCAAAATGATGTTTGATAACTACAGCGAGGAAATTGCATACCTGGTTAAAACCGGTGCCGACAATTCGCAATCACTTCCTGAGTGGAATGCGATCCTGAACAATAACATGGATGCTCCCGCTGCTGAGGTTGCACCTTTGTTGACTACAACCTGGGACCAGGGATCATGGTACAATTACTATTGCCCAGTTGCTGCAGGCGGACCAAGTGGTAAAGCATGGGCCGGTTGCGTTGCTACGGCAATGGGACAGGTAATGAAATTCTGGAATTTCCCGGCTCAGGGTGTTGGCTCTCACAGCTACAACCTCTCAGGCTTTCCAACACAATCGGCTGATTTCGGATCAACCAACTATAATTTCCCGGCAATGGGCAATGCTGCCACCTCAGCCAGCTACCAGGAAATAGCCACCTTGCTTTATCATGCCGGCGTTTCGGTCAACATGGGTTACGCAGCTGATGGATCAGGAGCTTACTCTACAGATGTACCCTGGGCTTTGGGAACTTATTTTAACTATGATTTCAAAACCGTAAAATATGAACCCAAATCGAGTTATACCACAACTACATGGTCGAACCTTCTCAAGGCTGAACTTGATGCCGGACGACCTGTTTATTACTCAGGATCAACTGCTGCCAATGCAGGACATGCCTGGGTTTGCGACGGATGGCGCGTAAGTGATGGTAAATTCCATATGAACTGGGGATGGTCGGGCTCATCAAACGGATATTTTGCAACTACCTCTATGGTTGTTCCCGGGTACACATTCAGCACAAATTTTGCATGTGTTCGCGGTATCAAACCGGGCAACCCTAACCTGATTGTACGTTTCCTTAACCTGAATGAAAGCAACTCCGTTACATACGGTCCTGTATTCGATGTTAGTTGCCAGGTTGTTAAAGGTTCGCCATCAGTAGTTAAACTATATGTCGATGGCCAGGTAAAATATGTTACAAACACCGCTACATCATTCACATACCACTGGAATACTGCTGCTGCAGGACTTGGAACACATAAGTTCAGGGTTGAAGCCGTTAGCGGAACCGATACTGCTTTCCATGAAGTGAACTTAGGTCTCAGTGAATGGATTACCCAAAACAGCGGGTTCACTGCCGCATCGAGGGGTATTAAATACATCCATGCTGTTGATCAGAATCTTGCATGGGCAACCGCCTATGACGGTGCTTCAACAACCAACTACATCCAGGAATTTACCAAGACAACCAACGGCGGTACAACCTGGACACCAGGTGTTATCAACAACTGTACTGGCATGGAACCTGGAATGATCTTTGGCATTGATGAATACAATGCGTATTGCCCAATGTACAGGCAATCAGGCGCTAATCCACAGGGTATTTATGTTACCACAGACGGAGGATCAACATGGACCCAACAGACATCTGCTTTATTCACGAATGCAAATTCATTCCCCAATGTTGTCCACTTCTTCAACCAAAATGACGGCTTCTGCATGGGAGACCCGATAAACGGTGATTTTGAAATTTATACAACCAGTAACGGAGGTAGTTCATGGACTGCAGTACCGGGTGCAAATATTACAAACCCGGTAACCGGCGAATTCGGTGTTGTTGGGTATTACGATGCAGTTGGTGATAAGGCATGGTTCGGTACCAATATGGGAAGGGTTTACCGCACAACCGATAAAGGATTAAACTGGACGGCCTCTGCTACGACTTTAGGTTCAGCTATTTATACGGATCTCCGGTTCAGGGACGCTCTACACGGACTTGCTCAGGATAAGAGCGCTGCTTCCACAGGAACTTTATCGGAAACTTCCGATGGCGGAGTTACCTGGACAGCTGTAACTACAGTAGGTTTAGTTGGAACCCATACGTTAAGTTTTGTTCCTGGTACCGACAATACATGGGTAAGCACCGAAGGAAACAGTGCAGCTGCAACAAAAGGAGCATTTTACAGTTTTGATGGCGGCCATTCATGGGCAAGTGCCAAAGGCACCGAAGCAATTCAATACCTTGCATTAGATTTTGTTAACAACCAGTGTGGCTGGGCCGGTGGATTTAATGTTAGTGCTACCGATGGAGGCTTTTTTAAATATGTAGGGACACTTGTGCCGATACTCAGCCCGGTAATGAACCTCCAGGCTTCCACAGTATTGCGCACGGTTAACTTATCATGGACCGCACCTGCAACACCTCCTTTGAGCTATAACATTTACCGTAACGATGTACTGCTTACCAGTACTACTAACATCAACTACAGCGATTTAAATGTTGCAAACGGCCAGCAGGAATACTGCGTTGAAGCAGTTTATGCTTCAGGTATGGCAGCAAAGGTATGTGTTCTTGCCTGGATCACTGTAGGTGTAAAACCAACTGATGAAGCGGCTTTCAGGGTTTATCCCAACCCGGCTACCACTGTTATCAACGTGGTTGCTCCGCTTAAATTCAACGAAGTACGAATTGTAAACAATATGGGACAGGTTGTTTACCGCAACAATAACGAAGGCACAAATCTCCGCATACTTACCGAAGGTTTTGATGCTGGTATCTATATCTTACAGATTTATTCAGGAAACCAGGTTGTATCGAAGAAAATTTCGATCAGCAAATAAGGGATTCTGATTCCTATTACTAAAAAAGCCGGCGAACAGCCGGCTTTTTTTATTTTTCAAATTCCATTCCCTGCATCCATCATGTTTTCTGATAAGTCCGGGTATCACCTGGCCCAATTCTAATCAGCACCTAATTCCGGGAACTCCACTGATTTGCAGATAGAATACTTCGCTTATTTTGATATGCTCCCCAATCGAACCTAATGAGGATAAATGGTATTACTTGCACCGAATGACCTGGCAACAGGTAGGGACTTAACAGTTAACATGTAAATACCTTTCAGTGAAAAGGTATAAACCCTTCATTGAAAAAGTATATATCTTTCAGGAAACAAGCAAGTACATATGCATAACGATATCGAAAGAAACAATAGGAGATGCCAGGGGGAATATTCAGGAACAAGTTTTATAGGACAAGAAATAACAGGCGATACATTCAGAAATGAAAATTAACTAAATTCAGGACCGCAGTTTGTCCTGGTCAGGATAGTAATAACCTATAATTTATACGCATAACCCAATCCAAGTATAAAATAGGTATACGGATTGCTTACATTAATCTCTTTATGTATAAGAT